>JAUNAG010000102.1 GCA_030527685.1 Lachnospiraceae bacterium
CAAAAAAGAAACAGAAAAAGAAGAAAGAATCAACTGCTTCGGAAGCTTCTGTCTCCGAGAATAAGGAAGTAAAATATATCTGCCTGACACTGGACGACGGCCCGGGCATTTATACAAATCGTTTCCTGGATCTGCTGGAGCAGTATCAGGCAAAGGCTACCTTCTTTATGATCGGTGAGCAGGTCGGAGATTTCGCCTCCGCTGTGCGGCGCGAACATGATCTCGGTATGGAACAGGGAAATCATTCCTGGAATCATAAGACACTGACAAAACTGACAGCGGATGAGGTGCGCTGGGAAATTGCAGCGACAGACGACAAGATTGAAGAGGTGACCGGAGCAAGACCGAAGCTCTTCCGTCCTCCGGGAGGAGGATTCAATGATTTTGTTCTGGAAAACGGGCAGGGACATCCTTTTATTCTGTGGTCGATTGACACAGAGGACTGGAAGACGAAGGATGCGGATGCGACCTACAACTGTGTTATGACTGAAGCCCGTGACGGAGCGGTGATTTTATGTCATGAAATTTATGAGGCAACGCTTCAGGCAGCCGAGCGCTTTATTCCTGATCTGATTGCTGAGGGATATCGCTTTGTGACAATTTCAGAGATGGCCGAACTTCGGGGCAGATCACTCGAAGCGGGCAAAAAATATAACAGCTTCTGAAGATCAAATCTTCAGAAGCTGTTTTTTTATCCGGGGACTGAAATCCGCCTGCGGACTATATTCTGTTATCTTGTAGAAAGAAATTCATATTCGCGAAGGCCTGCCTCATCGGTGGGGAATTTCGCCACATAAGCTGCAGCCCTGGCTTTGGCCTTCGTCCAGTCTCTCATCTGCTCGTACAGAACAATCTCATTGTAGAGAAGACCCTGGCTGGATGAATCATAGCTCAGACCTTTTTCTACGTTCTGCATCGCACTGTCGTAATTCTTTTCCGCAATGTCACATAAGGCAAGTCCGTTGTAGGAACCGGCAGCCATTGCTTCGTTTGCTGTGTAGGACTGATAGACCGCACGTGCATTTGCCGTATCATTCATGGCCAGATAGACTTTTCCGAGCAGGAAGATTGCCCGGCTGTCTGTCTCATCTGCACGGATCGCCGAAATCAGATGTTCCTTCGCCTCTTCATAATTCTGCAGATAGTAGCTGACCAGACCCTTCTCGTAATAATCATCCTCACGGGAGGAAGCGATATCCAGCGCATGTTCCAGATAGGAGGCGCCGTCTCCGCTTCGATCGGCATCGCGGAAGATCTCATAGATATTGATGAAGAGATCGTAATCATTGCTCTGGGCAACAGCCTGATCGAAATCAGCCTGCGCCTCTTTTACATTTCCGTTTCGCAGCTGGAGCTTTGCACGGAGAAACAGCACTTCTGTATCCGGATTCTTGCGGATCAGACTGTCGTAGATCTCCATTGCCTTATCCTGCTGTCCCTGCAGCTCTCTGCAGGCGGCAAGGTAAAGGTACAGATCCTTCTGTACATCCTCCGGCTCGTCAACAAACTCCAGAATTCCCTTCTCGAAGGCGATGCATGCATCTGCATAGTTTCCTTCCTTCATATAGGCAATTCCGAGACCGCGGTAAGCGTGCGTCAGATAATAGCCGCTCTCGATCACGCCGTTGAAATACTGTCTGGCGCTCTCCGTCTGCGCTTCCTCCAGCGCCGCACAGCCCTTACTGTAGGCTTCTTTCGCATCTGACCTCGCACAGCCCGAAAGCAGGAGCACGCCTGCCAGAAGGGGCACTGCAATGCGGATGCGTTTCTTAATCAATTCAGCTGCTTTCACTCGTCGGCAAGTCCTTCTTCCTTGATGATACGAATGATTCCGTCAACATACTGCTCACAGATTGCATCCGTTTTTGCTTCTACCATAACACGGATCTTCGGCTCTGTTCCGCTCTCGCGAACGAGGATACGGCCGTCGCTGCCAAGCTCGGCTGCTGCCTGATTGACGGCATCTCTGACGCGTGCATTGGCCTTGACAGCTGCCTTATCCGCAACGCGTACATTCTTCAGAACCTGCGGGAATACCTGCATCTCACCTGCCAGCATGGAAAGCGGAAGCTTCTTCTCAATCATGGTCTGCATGATCATCAGGGATGTCAGAATGCCGTCACCTGTTGCGGCATACTTTCCGAAGATAATATGACCGGACTGCTCGCCGCCGATCTCATAGCCGTTTGCCATCATGTTTTCGGCAACATACTTATCACCGACTGCTGTCTGCTGATAGCTCATGCCGTTCGCCTCAAGAGACTTGTAGAGACCGAGGTTGGACATGACAGTTGTGACGACCATGTTGTCAGCCAGCTGTCCGCATTCCTTCATGTACTTTGCGCATAAGAACATGATGTGATCGCCTGTGACGACTTCACCCTTCTCATCCACAGCAAGGCAGCGGTCTGCATCGCCGTCATATGCGAAGCCTGCATCAAGCGCATTGTCCTGTACATAGTTGCGCAGAGACTCCATATGTGTGGAGCCGCAGCCGCGGTTGATGTTGGTTCCGTCCGGTGAGTTATTGATGACAAATACCTTTGCGCCGAGAGCCTCGAAAACGCTCTTTGCAATCATGGAAGCGCTGCCGTTGGAGCAGTCCAGACCGACGCGCTTTCCCTTGAAGCCGCGTGTCGGAATTGTCATCAGATAGCCGATATAACGGTTTCTTCCGGCCGAGAAATCAACGGTACGGCCGATCTTGTCACGTGTTGCATACGGAAGCTCCGGGATCTCACCGTCGATATAGGCTTCAATCTTCTCTTCGATTTCAGCCTCAATCTTCTGGCCGTTGCCGCGCATAATCTTGATACCGTTGTCATAATATGGATTATGGCTTGCGGAAATCATGATACCGCAGTCATAATCATCTGTTCTGACAGCGTAGGAAACAGAGGGAGTCGGTGTGACATGAAGCAGGTACACATCGGCACCGGAAGAGGTAAGACCTGCGCAGAGCGCATCCTCCAGCATATAACTGCTTCTGCGGGTGTCTTTGCCGATGACCACGGATGCTTTTCCGTCCGGATGCTTTGTTCCGTAATACCAGCCGAGATAACGGCCGACCTTAAAAGCCTTTTCAGCAGTCAGTGTGACATTTGCTTCACCGCGGAAGCCGTCTGTTCCAAAATACTTTCCCATAACCTTTCTCCCTTATAAAACAAAATCAGTCCGGATCCGTTTGCGGCACCTGTTTTATTCAAACAGCGGTGTCGGATATACGCCCTGTTCGATTAACTTACGAATCTCCCCTTTGACAGCGTCGCGATCCTCTTTGTAGGTCATGCCGAACCATACATCATCAGTACGCATGACACGAACCTCTGCTTCACCGTTCTTCAGCAGCTTGTCGATAATTGTCGGAAGCAGGAATTCCTTCTTTTCTTTTTCATCACCGAGTTCGGAGAGGAATTTCGGGAACTCCGCCTCCAGTTTAGCCAGGAATTCCGGATACAGCCCCCACATATTCATGGAAACAAGATTATCGAGAGGCAGCTCTTCTGTTCCGCTCTCTGTAATGACGCCTGCACCGTTCTCTGTGCGGACAATATTCTTGGTCTCATTGATGCCGACCAGACGCTGCTCATCATCTACTGTCAGAATGCCTCGTGTAACACCGCCGTTATCGGAAAGTGTATTGCCAAGGACAAATGCAGCCATCGAGATCTGCAGCTTATCGGATTTCTTCTCTGCTTCCGCTACCAGAAGGTCATGCAGTCTGCGGAAGCCTTCCTTGCCGTAATAATCATCTGCGTTGATGACCACGAACGGCTCGGAGATCACATCTTTCGCTGCAAGAAGAGCCTGGCCTGTACCCCAGGGCTTTGTGCGTCCTTCCGGAACGGAGAAGCCCTCCGGCAGATCATCAATTTCCTGCCATGCATAGGCAACTTCGGTCTTGCGGCTGACTCTGTCTCCGATCAGTTCACGGAAGTCGTGATCCAGATCACGGCGGATGATAAAGACAACCTTATTGAATCCTGCTTCAAGTGCATCATAAATCGAATAATCCATCATGATCTCGCCGTTAGGTCCCAGCGGATCCATCTGCTTGATTCCGCCGCCGTACCGGCTGCCGATTCCGGCCGCCATGATGACAAGTGCTGTTTTGGTCATGACTTTTCTCCTTTTATCGCTGCTGCGTCCCTTCCTGTGGGTTTTTCATATTATGCATGATCTCCGGCCAGTCTGGAGGCGCTTTCCTCCTCGGTCAGCCGGTCGATGATTTCATCGAGGTCACCATTCAGAATACTGTCAATCCTATGAAGCGTGAGATGTACACGATGGTCCGTCACCCTTCCCTGCGGGAAGTTGTAGGTGCGGATCTTTTCGGAACGGTCACCTGTACCGACCTGGCTGCGTCTCAGATCTGCACGCTCATTTTCAAGCTCTGCCTTACGAAGCTGATAGAGCTTGGAGCGAAGCACCTTCATCGCCTTGGCTTTGTTTTTGATCTGGGATTTTTCATCCTGGCAGGAAATTACAATTCCGGTCGGAATATGTGTCAGTCGTACCGCCGAATCGGTCGTATTGACGCACTGGCCGCCGTTTCCGGAAGCTCTGAATACATCAAAGCGAATGTCCTTCGGATCGATCTCCACATCGACCTCTTCCACCTCCGGCATAATAGCGACAGTAGCAGTTGAGGTATGAATTCTTCCTCCGCTCTCGGTTTCCGGTACTCGCTGTACACGATGTGTCCCGCTCTCAAATTTCAGACGGGCGTATACGTCCCGTCCGCTGATCAGGCAGGTGCATTCCTTGTTGCCGCCCAGGCCGTTCTCATTTACAGAAATCAGTTCCGTGTGCCATCCCTTGCTGTCGGCATAGCGCATGTACATTCTCAGAAGATCTGCCGCAAATAAAGCAGCTTCATCTCCGCCTGCTCCGGCACGGATTTCCATAATGACATTGCGGTTGTCGTCCGGATCCTTCGGAAGAAGCAGAAGGCGGATCCGGTGATCCAGCTCTTCTTTTTCAGCCTCAGCCTGTGCCAGCTCTTCGTGCAGCATCTCCCGCATCTCGGAATCTGTCTCCTCTTTCAGAAGCTGTCTGCAGTCTTCTTCTGCCTCCGAAGCCGCTCTGAACTGCTCATATGCCTCTGTAATCGGCTGCAGCTCTGCCTGCTCCTTCATCAGTGCAGAAAGTCTGGCCGGACTGCTCTGCATTCCCGGAGACGAAAGCTCCGCAAGGATTTCCGCCTGTCTCATTCGTATGGTTTCGAGTTTATCTATCATAAAAACAGATTGTTTCAGTCCTTCCTGATCGACACATCACACGGTCAGTTCTTTTTCAGGCCGAGCACTGCACGCGGCAGTCCGCTCAGATCCCTGATCACTCTGACATCTGTAAATGACTCCTCCATCAGAGCCGGTACGCTTTCACCCTGGTCATATCCGATCTCCATAGCCAGAAGACCGTGTTCTGTCAGATGCTTCGGTGCAGCATCAACAATTCTTCTGTAAAACAGAAGGCCGTCTGCATCACCGTCCAGCGCAGTATGCGGTTCAAAGTCCCGCACCTCCGGATCCAGTGTCTGAATCACGTCTGTCGGAATATAGGGCGGATTCGAAGTTATTATATCATACTTTCCGTCTGCCGCCGCAAAGAGATCGCCCTGATAAAGCTCCGGATTTAATGAAAATTTTGCCGCATTCAGACGCGCCGTCCCGAGTGCATCCGAAGAAAGATCCGTTCCTGTCCCCTGCATGCCCTCTGCGCCTTCCAGAAGCAGCGTCAGCAGAATACAACCCGAACCCGTACAGAGATCCAGAATTCGTTTTCCGGGCGCTGTGTAAGGCAGCACAGCCTCCACAAGGGTTTCTGTATCAAAGCGGGGAATCAGGACCCCGGGGCGGACTATAAAAGATCTTCCGTAAAACGGAGCCTCCCCGATTATATACTGCAGCGGCTCCCGCAGAACACGACGCCTGATCAGACACCGGTAGTCTTCTTCCTTCCCGGCATCTGCCTCTTCGCCTGAACGAAGCAGATAATCGCGTTTCTCCATTCCGGAGACAAAGAGCAGCAGCTCCTTCGCATCAAAGGCCGGTGAATCAATACCTGCCTCCTGCAGCAAAGTACTTCCTTCCGCCGCCAGTTCTCTCCATGTCATACGTTTTTCTCCGCCTCTGCGGCAGCATCACCGAAATGCTCCTTCTGCCATGTTCTCCAGTCAAAGACGGCTTCAATGGCAGCAATTGCAACCTCTGCCTCTTTCTCATCCGGCTCTCTGGTGACAAGCTTCTGAAGAGCAAGGCCCGGCTTTGTCATAACAGCAACACAGCGGTTTTCGGAAACGGCTGCAAAACGCAGAATTTCATAGGAAACACCAGCAATGACCGGGATCAGAATCAGACGCCACAGGAGTCTCCAGAGGCGTGACTTGATGCCGAAAAGACCGAGGATCAAAAAGAAGACAACAGAGATGCAGATGACGATCAGCATAAAGCTCGTACCGCAGCGCTTATGCTGACGGGAGCATTTCAGAACGTTCTGCGGTGTCAGTTCCATACCGTTTTCGATACAGTTAATGCATTTGTGTTCTGCTCCGTGATACGCATACACCTTCTGAATATCCTTCATGTTGGAGATGACCAGCATATAGCCAAGGAAGATGACAATACGCAGAACTGCCTCCAGCAGGTTGACCCAGACATCGGAAAGACCCGTTCTGCGCAGAAGTCCTGCCAGCCAGAACGGCAGAAGCATAAAGAGTACAACAGAGAAGCAGATGGAGATCATCACTGTAACGGTCATAACAAACTTCCAGATCCGGTCTTCTTTCGCCTGCTCCTTTTCGGTCTTTACCTTCTTCTCTTCTTCCTCTTCCTGCGCCACGACATCGGCAGACCACATCAGTGAGGAGATGCCGACGACAAGAGAATCGATAAATGAGGAAACGCCTCTTAAAATCGGGATTTTCTCAATTCCCTTAATCGGAATAGTGGTCTTGTAAGGCTTAACGGTAAGCTCGATCTCACCGTTTTCCTTTCTTGCAGCAATGGAATATTTTTCCTGATTGCGCATCATAATGCCTTCAAGGACGGCCTGTCCGCCGATTCCCGAATTGTGATGCTCCATATCCTTCCTACCTCCGAAATAACTTTTTTTACGCAGATCCGTCTGTCCTGTTTAAGTAACGGTCTGCCGCAGTACCCTTCCTTTAAAAATAAAAGCCGAAAAATCCGGCGGAATTTCCTGTGATACAAGAAACACGGGGACGAGCATTGCCCGTCCCCGTGTCATTGAAATCAATTTCAGCCTTCGGCCTTTGCCATGCCGTACTTCTTGTTGAATGCTTCGATACGGCCGCGTGCCTGTGCAGCCTTCTGCTGACCCGTATAGAACGGATGGCACTTAGAGCAAATTTCAACGTGGATCTCTTTTCTTGTGGATCCGACGGTGAAAGTGTTGCCGCAGTTGCAGGTCACTGTTGCCTGATAATAATTCGGATGGATACCTTCCTTCATTGCACTTCACCTCTTTATATGTTTTGTATCATGAAATATCGTTACTGCCCGGCTACGGTCGCCCGCGCTTCGCGCAGGGAATGCATCAAAAGTGTGCCTCGCCACCTGCCATATAAACAGCACTTGTGATTTTAGCATAGAGACAACACTAATGCAAGTGGTATATGTAAACTAATTATCGCATTCGTCATCCTGTTAATTCGACCACTTTGCAAGGATCGCCCGGACAACCTGTTCATTGGTCGGATAGCGTGTAAATGCATTGATAACCGATTCTACTGCTTCCTCTGACTTCAGACCGTTCATCTTTCTGCGCATCAGATCGACAGCCTTTCTCTCCTCTTCCGTAAGGAGCAGGTCCTCTCTTCTCGTTCCGGATTTGACAATGTCAATAGCGGGGAAGATTCTGCGCTCCTGCAGCTTTCTGTCGAGCACAAGTTCCATATTTCCCGTTCCTTTGAACTCCTCATAAACCACATCATCCATCTTGCTGCCAGTATCGACAAGTGCCGTTGCAAGAATCGTCAGACTTCCGCCCTCGCGCATATTTCTTGCGGCACCGAAGAAGCGCTTCGGCATATGCAGTGCATTCGGATCCAGACCGCCGGAAAGCGTACGGCCGCTCTGCGGCACCAGAACGTTGTAGGCGCGCGTCAGGCGTGTGATGGAGTCCAGAAGGATGATGACATCCTGATGATGCTCTACGAGGCGCTTGGCGCGCTCAATAACCATCTCCGCCACTCTTCTGTGGTGATCAGGCTGCTCATCAAAGGTTGAGTAGATGATCTCGACATTCTTTCCGACCACACTCTCCTTCATATCCGTAACTTCTTCCGGACGCTCATCAATCAGAAGGATCAGAAGATTGGCCTCCGGATTGGATGCAAGAATGGATCTGGCGATGTCTTTTAAGAGTGTTGTCTTGCCTGCCTTCGGCGGAGAGACAATCATACCTCTCTGTCCCTTGCCGATCGGGCTGATCAGATCGACGATTCTGGTCGCTCTGGAGCCGTCCGCTCTCTCAAGCCTGATGCGCTCGTTCGGGAAGATCGGCGTCATATTCTCGAAAACGGCGCGGTGTCTTGCCTCCTCGGCAGGGAAGCCGTTTACGGTAGAAACGTAAAGCAGTGCACCGTATTTCTCTCCCTGTGCCTTCTCACGCTTTGTTCCGGTAATCACGTCGCCTGTTTTCAGGCCGAAACGGCGAATCTGGGACGGTGATACATATACATCGTCCTCGCCGGGCATGAAATTGTCACTTCTTAAGAAGCCGAAGCCGTCCGGCATGACCTCCAGTATACCGTTCGCACCTCGGCGGTCAATGCGGGGTGCGTTGCCGTAGTCATTATTCCGTCTTCCGTCGAAGCGCCGCTCGCCGCCTGCATTTTCCTGAAAATGTGTATTCTGTCCGCCGGAAACGGCAGAATCCGGATGTTCTTCAGCATCGCGGTTTTCAGTATATGGAGCGCGTTCCTCCTCAGCCGCCGTTGCAGAAAACACTGCGGTTTCTCCTGCAGATTCCGCATCTGATCTGACAGCCTCAGAGACAGCAGACTCAATTTCCGTGCAGGAAGACTCAGCTGCGGCAGCCTCTTCCGCCCGGGCCGGTACAGCTGTCACATCCTCAGAAACAGCACGTTCCGCAGCATCCGAAGCTGTATGCTCTTCTGCCGCATCAAGCTGCAGCATCGCGTCGATCAGCTCCTGCTTTTTCATAGCCGCTGTTTTTTTAATGCCGCGCGATCTGGCGAGTTCACGCAGCTGCGTTACATGAATTGTCTGGTATTGTTCTTTCGTCATACTCATTAACCGTATTAAAATTATGCAGGGGAATCATGTTCAGAGAATCAGATGTTCCAGAGAATATCTGAAATAAGATAAGAAGACGATGCCATGGTAAAAGATGACAGATCTGTGTCTTAATGCGGTTAACAGGACTTGAACCTGCACATCCGGGGATATTGGAACCTAAATCCAACGCGTCTGCCAATTCCGCCATAACCGCTGATAAAAAAAAGAAGCAGGAAAATCCCGCTTTAAAAAGAAATCTCTGTGCAATTGAAGAACGAATGTCCTTTAATCGTCAAAAACCTCGAAAATCGAATGATTTTCAAGGTTTCATGAAGCATCGGGGACTCGAACCCCGGACAACTTGATTAAAAGTCAAGTGCTCTACCACCTGAGCTAATGC
>JAUNAG010000198.1 GCA_030527685.1 Lachnospiraceae bacterium
CCAAGAAAGGCTGCCGTTATATTGGAGCAGGTCTTGCAGGGCTGTTTTCTGTCTTCTGTCTGCTGGCTTCCTTTGGCATCGGAAACATGAGTCAGGTGAACTCGATGACTGCTAACGTAGTGACAGCGGGCAGTCAGGTGGGAATCACAATTCCTGAAATAGCAGTAGGCATTTTTCTTTTCATTGCTGTCGGCGCTGCGGTATTAGGCGGTCTGAAGCGAATTGCGGCGATAGCGGAAAAGCTGGTTCCGTTTATGCTGCTGCTTTATTTTATCGGTACATTAATTACTAAAACTTCCCATACCTAAAATGGGCATCGTTCCTTGAAAATTCAATACTTCAGCTAACAAAATATGATTTATGCCGCTACTGATTCTATGTTCAGGCCTCGCTGGAGATATTTTGGCAGACGGGATCCGAAATCAATCATAAATGCATGGATCTGTTCCTCACTCAGTTTCAGAAATTCCTGCATACTTGCAATCATAGCCTGCAAAATAATCTGCATTGAGTGGGAAAACGTAATGTCAGCCATCTCATCTACAAGAAAATAGAATAGCTCACCTAATGTTCGAAGATCTTCGTTGCCGCGCTGTTCCACTGCGAGAAGCATATATCTCGTGAACACAATGGCTGTATGAGCCGTAAGTGCATCATACGATAAGCTATGGCATTCACAGGTCAGGTTTAGCAGAGATTTGCAGGACTTGAAGAAGACCTCGATGTCCCAGCGTCTGCCGTAAAGACGGATGATCTCCTCTTCTGAGAGATCCGGATTTGTGCACACAAAGGCAAGCCAGTCTTTACGATTAGCCTTGTTCCGGACACATACAATTTTTGCCGGAATAGGATTCTCTTTGCCTAGCATTACATCGACGGAAAGAAGATATCTACTTCTGCCACGGCGTTTCTTATTCCGAGCATAGATTTGTTTGATGTTGAGAGCCTGTCCTTCATATCCGTATTTGATACGACTGCTCTTCTTGATCATGGCAATCGTATCAAGGCCACGTTCTTTCATGGAGAGAATTTGAGCAGGATTAGAAAACCAGCTGTCAAACAGCACATAATCAGTAGAAATCCTAGAAGAAAGAGCGTTATCAATTAATGTCAGCATGCTATCAGTAGCCTTCATCTGGGCAAGAACGCGTCTCTTTCCAGCTATGGTTCTTTTGTCAAATGACTTCATTGGTCCAATGATGTTTGACTCTTGGGATGACGCAAGCAAACAACTGTTAATCGGCAGAAATGTACAACCGTCGCTCCAGCCAAGAGTCAGCATACGGTAACCCTTTTTGTAAGAGTGATCTGTGTGGTCGAACACTCGAGATCCAAGTTCCGTTTTCTTACAGCTGCTCCGATTGAAAAGGCTGTCATCAATGATGAAAGTTTTGACTCTGGTTTCATCTGTCAGAGCATCAAGCTCGGAGTTGATAATTTCCGACGCAAGAAGTGATGTAAAACGAAGCCAGTTTGTTTTTGCAGAATTCAGAAAGCGATAGAAAGTGTTCTTGGAGAAGGATTCATTGAAAGAGCCAGTTCTCTGCTGCATGTACATACTTCTCTGCGAGAATACATTGCCAAGTTTATATTTCAGAATAGAAATGGACGGAACACCTTTTTCTTTGGTTCCATTGCATTTCTTCAAGAGCATGCCGATACGGTGTTTGGAGAAAAATCTCTGTACGCAATCAAAAAGTTCTGTATCTGATACATTATTCTGTGTTAAAATGGACATGGCATAAATCTCCTTTGTATAAGTGGTTTTTCGTCAATTCCATTATACCAAAGTGACCGGGTTTATGCCT
>JAUNAG010000009.1 GCA_030527685.1 Lachnospiraceae bacterium
TGCGGCCATGACGGAGTCATGCTTGCATGAACGGAGTCATGGACATAGCGCGGGCTAACCTGTATGAGCAAAAAAGCCATGGAACGAATGTGACAGGGCGATTTGCGAATGCAGGTGGCGATTGCGGGAATGCGAAGCATGAAGCAATCGTCTTTTGGAAAGGTAGAAAAGACCCGCGATGCGGCCATGACGGAGTCATGCTTGCATGAACGGAGTCATGGACATAGCGCGGGGAGAAGGAGACAAAATGGATTTCTTAATTAAAAACGGTACCGTTTATGATCCTGCACGCCATCTGATGGAGAAGAAGGATGTTGCCTTAGTAGACGGCGTGATTGCCGCTCCGGAAGAAGGAAAGGAATATCGTCAGGTCATCGATGCGGAAGGCTGCATCGTCACGACAGGTCTGATCGATTATCACGTTCACTATATGAGAGGTGCCAGCGAAGGCGGTGTCAATGCGGATGTTGTTTCTGCCTGCAGCGGTATCACAACAGCTGTAGACGGCGGTACAGCCGGTACAGGACTTTATGAGCATGCGCTTCATACACTGGTTGCAAACTCGCAGGTCCGTTTCCTGAACTATCTGCTGGTTGCTTCCGGCGGACAGTCCAACAACCGATATCCGGAGAATCTGGATCCGGCACTCTTCGATGAGAAGAAGATCGTTGCCATGTTCAAAAAGCATCCGGACAATCTGGTCGGCTTAAAGACACGTATCTCCAACGGCATCATCGAAGGCGAACTTGCAAGAGAGTCTGTTAAGCGCACTGTTGAAATCGCAGAGAAGGCAGGCACACGTGTCATCGTTCACGTAACAGACTGCTCCATCCCGCTGGACGAGCTTGCTGACATGCTTCGTCCGGGCGATGTGATCTGCCACATCTATCAGGGCAAGGGCAAAAACATCTGCCTCGGTGAAGACGGAAAAGTTCTGCCGGGGCTGCTGAAGGCACGTGAGAGAGGCGTACTCTTTGATGCAAGCAACGGACGCAGCAACTATGACCTCACCATCTGTCAGGCAGCTGTAGAGCAGGGCTTTGTACCGGATGTCATCAGCAGTGATATTAACGAGTCCTCCTGCTTCCTGCAGCCGCTGCACTCCCTGCCGAGAATTCTTTCCAAGTATCTTGATTTCGGCATGAGCCTGGAGGATGTACTGGACCGTGCAACCATCCGTCCGGCAGAGCTGATCGGTATGCCGGAGCTGGGCTCCATGGCAGAGGGCACAACAGGCGATGTTGTCATCCTGAAGCTGAAGAAGAAGGATGTCGAGTATTGCGACATCAACGGCAACACCTTCATAGGTCATCAGGTACTGGTACCGCAGATGACCTTCATGGAAGGCGAGTGCGTATACTGCCAGGCTGATTTTGCATAAAGAGCGGAAGCGGCATAAAATCCGAACATTTGCATCATAAAAGAAAGAGCGGGAGACAGTCCGAAAGAAAGGACTGCCTCCTGTTTTTTCTGTACGGATCAAAAAGTACGGCTTATTTTTCCGATTTGACACTGTATCGTAAAAGAGAACCTATATATAATAGTAAATATGGAACGGAAATATCGGATCCGATGTTTCCGAAACCATGAAAGAATAAAGACAGGAGTGGGGAAGAGATGAGAAGGAAAAAGATGACCAACGCAGTGAGTGCAGTTGTTCTGGCAGCCGGTCTTGCTGTATGCAGCATCAATGTGTCCGCTGCAGCAGATGCATCGGAGCAGGCAGCCGCACAGGGACCGGATCTAAGCATTACTTCGGAGTGGACCGGTGAGAATGTCCTCTCTTTTTATGCAGACGGAATTGCTCTCCCGCTTGATATGAATTCCTTTGTTCTGCTGGAGAACTACAGCTCGGAGCGCTATGTGTATCTGGAGACCTATCAGCAGGACGGAACAGTCGGCGATATGCTGCTGCTTGAGACGCGGGACCGCGATTCGGTAACAGAGGCAGATTTTGATCCGGAGCATTCCTCTTACCTGGAAACCCTGATTAAAAACGATGACTGGTTTCCGGGAACAATGCAGACAGACGCAGCAGCAATTGAAGTGGCGGGGCATCGCGCGCTGGAGGCAGGCTATTCCTGGAGTAATCAGAACGGTGTAGAATATCAGATGTGCAAAATCATCATTGATACAGACAACGCCGTTACAGTGCTTCTTTACGGTGGGTCTGCTTCTGATGTGACAACTGCAATTGACTGGGCGAACTATATTGCATCCTATATCTATCCGGTCGGTGCTGCAGGAGAAACAAATGCAGAGCAGACGGGAGAAAGGGAAACGAACGCCGGGCAGACCGGAGAGGCGGCAGATAACACTGACCAGACCGGACAGGCTGCGGAACAGAATACGGAAGCGGTAGCGGTCATCGATCCGGCAGTCTATGCGGATTTTACATCTGCTTATGAGAACGGCTATACCTCTGTGATCGAGGCAAACGGCTGGAAGATGACGATCCCGAATGATTTCTCAAACATCAGAAAGTTCAATGCCTATGGAGTCATGGCAATCAGAGATGCCGACAACGCGATTTATTATATTAACAGAGGAGAGACCGAGCAGGTTGATGCCATGGCAATTCTGCGGGAAGCCTGTGAGGCGGACGGAAAGTTTGACGGCAGCTTCCTTACGACCTGGACGAATCTGCAGGTCAACGGACTGACTGCGGCTGCCGGAGCTTATCAGTCAGAGAAGACAGACTGCATCACCTGTGTTGTTCTTACCGGCAGCGGTACCTATGTGGAATTCCGTTTTCAGGAACCGAGAAGAGAGCAGTATGCAGCACATGAAATCTTCAATATGGCACTGCAGCGTCTGGTCTATGATCAGGGCGAGGTGAGCGAAGAACTTCAGCAGCTGGTGAATACGATTTCCGGACTTTATCAGGATTACTACACGAAATATCTGCAGAACGGCTACCTCGGAGCTGTATCCATGGCGGTTGATTATACAAAACTGGACAATGCGTGGACATCATTCTACGCCTATGAGCCGAAGAACTTTGCAGAATCAGATTACAAGACACAGATGGGAACAAAACTCGAGTCGATGAGACAGGAGTTCCAGAATGTGATTAACGGAGCCGCCGAGAACGCACTGATTCAGGCAGGAGACCAGGCAGTCTGGGGAATTGTCAGCGGAATCGGAGAGATGCTCGGCATCGGCTGAGAAAGGAGTATCAATATGATCAGCTTTTTAGTTACTTTAGGATTGATCTGGATCGGATTAAAGATCTTAACTGCTATTGTGGCACTTCCGTTTCATATCCTCGGATGGATTCTGAATATGCCTCTCGGAGCAATCTTCTGGATTGTACTTCTCTATTATCTTTACAGAGAACTGAGGAAAAGAAGATAAGAAGCTTATAAAGCGGCTGCGTTCATTTTGAGAGAATCTCTTGATGCAATCGCAAAAGCAGAATATAATGCAGTTCTGACAGTTTGCCCGGCACGAGGTGCCGGGCGCTGTAATGTTGAAAAGGGGAGAATCAAAATTGACAAAATCTGATATCGCAGAACTCGGAAAACAGATTAAAAACGGCACAAAGACAGCCGAGAACATCATTGACTGGGTATACGGCTGCTATGTTGATAACGAAAACCATGTCTTATGGGAGAAGGTGAGACGCCTTCACGAGCTTGACGAGGATGACCGCTTCCGCCAGGTTTCCATTATTGCAGATACGCTGAAGACATCACTCGGCAAAGAGGTCTTTGCGGCAGAGCTGGAAGCGCAGGCAGAAGATCTGCTGGATCTCCGCAAGGCAGATCCGTGCAAAGCGGACGGAGTCGCTGCATGTGAAGAACTTCGCGATACAGTGATTGAAAATGTTCTGCACACCGATCCCTACTACCTCTCAATCGCCAGAATTGTCTATGACGTTCCGACAAAGGCAAAGGACGGCAGCCGTCTGGAGGACGGAGAATTTGTCTACGACGCACTGGTGGTTTCCATCTGCCCGGCAAAGCTGTCGACTGCTGCACTTGGCTTTGATGACGGAGAGATCCGTGAACTCGCACAGAGATGGGAGATAAAGAAGCCGGTGAGAGGCTTCCTCTATCCTGCATTCTCAGACCGGACAGAGGACCGCAACATGGTGCTCTTAAGATCAAAGATTCCGGAGGAGGAGACACTGTTCTCAGCTGTATTTGCCATCCGTGAAGTTCCGGCATCTGTCGAGACACAGAAGGCGAAGTTCGGAGAATTCCTTGTATCCCTCGATGTCACGATGGAAGAGGCAGCGGCAATTTCTTCCAATATCATTGAGCAGGCAGATGAATTCACCGATGGCATCATCCGCAAGGATCAGCTGCAGCAGATCGTCGAGCAGGCGGGCGCATCAGTCGAGAACTTTGACGAGGCCTATGCCTCCTGCACAGAGAGCGGCGACGTCTCGGCAGAGGTTGTCAGCGCTGCCAATACCGTCATTTCGACAGATACCTGCAGCATTCATATTTCAACGGACAAGTCGGAGATGATTAAGAAGCAGACCATCGACGGCGTGAGCTATATTCTGGTGCCGGTAGACGGAGAAGTGACCGTAAACGGTGTACAGGTGAGGTAAAACCAAAATAGAAAAAACGCGTATCTGCTATATGCGAAAAGGCTGCGGATACATGCGGGATAAGAACGAAAAGGAGCTGTGATCGATATAGGTCACAGCTCCTTTTCGCAGTCCGGGAAATTTCGCCGGATTTACAGGATTTGAGGGCTTTGTACAAGGTGTGAGTCTGTTTTAAACTTCGCGTCCGAATGCTTCTGCCTTCTCCAGAGCATCGCGGAGATTCTCCGGATTCTCAAGTCCGTAAACGCGGATGACACCTCTGTCCTTGATCGGATCCTCCTGATTCAGATAGCCGAAAACATATTTATAGGTATCGAGCAGCGGCTGATATTCCCACTCATCTGCGAGCTCACCGGCAACAAAAAGACCTGTTTCCTTAATGCTGAGAGGTCTTAAGCCGCCTGCACCGCCATAGGCATACAGCTTGTCGATTGCAGCCTTGATCTGTGCCGGGAAGTTGAACCAGTAGAGCGGAGTGACGATCTGAAGCATATCACAGGTTTCCAGAAGTTCTGCCAGCTCGTTGAAGTCATCATCCTGGCAGCAGGCCTTGCCCTTGCTCCAGCAGCCGTTACATCCGCGGCAGCCCTTCAGATTTTTTGCGCCGGCATCAAACCAGACAACTTCGTGTCCTGCTTCAAGCGCACCTTTTTCAAAGGCCTTTGCCATCTTTAAGGTATTGCCGTTACGTCTCGGGCTTCCGGTTAAAATTAAGATCTTTTTGGACATTTATAGTTCCTCCTGCGTTCTTGTGTTCGGGGGTTGATTTTCTGCTTGTAGTTTTATTATACTGACTCCAGAAAGTGAAACAAGTACGCAAAAATATGGTACATAGTATCATAAAACTGACTATAGATACTGGAGGATACAGGAGATGAAAGAAATCGGCACCTACGAGGACTATCTGGTAGATGTGAAGAAAGGAATTGTGACAGACCTGGGGAATTGTCCGGTGACACCGCTCCTTCAGATGCTGCAGGGAAAGTGGAAGACACAGATCCTCTATGAACTCTGCATCTATGACGTTGTGCGCTTCGGACAGCTGAAGAAAGAACTGCCGGGTATCACGAATACGATGCTGACCAACGCACTTCGTGAACTGGAAGCAGACGGTTTCATTCACCGTGAGCAGTACAACGAGATTCCTCCCCGTGTGGAATATTCTTTTACGGAGAGAGGAAAAGATCTGCTCCCGATCTTTTACGAAATTACAAAATGGGGCTTCAAACATGAAATCAAATGACTGGGCAGACCGGATCTTTTTTGATGAGTACATGGAAGACAGGCAGAGAGAAAAGGCATATTCCGACGATCGCTTCGATTATACGAAGCAGGGACGGGCTTACACCGACGAGCCGATCCGCCTCTCGCCGGAACGGAAGAAATCGATGCCTCCGAAGGAATACCGTCAGATGCGCAATCTGGCAGTCGGCCCCGTATTCGACCGCTATAATGAGGCCAAGATCTTTTATCTGCAGGCAAAGTTCATGGAGAATTTTGAGGATGACTGTCCCTACGAGAAGCCGGTGATCCACTATTTCCCCACGTACCAGAGCCTTTCCATGCCAGAGCTGCGCGGGTACTTTACCTGGCGCACGGAACTTCGGAAGGGAAATCTGGAAAAGACTTCGCTGAGCTACGCCTTTCTTTATGTCTATGAACTCCTGCATCTGATCGGCTCGCCCAATGCGGAAAAAGGCTTTGAGAAACTTCGCGGGTTTTATGAGGAGTACAGGAAGCTGGATGCCGGAATCGAGCGCTATGTGAAGCAGTGGATTGTGGACTACGCCATCTATTATGATCTGCCGGCAGAGTGGATCCGGGATTTTCTGGATACAGAGTTTGAAGATGCACTGGTGACACTTCAGGACTGTCAGACGGCAGAAGATGAGGAATTGTTCAGGGCTGTTGCCAGACTTTCGACCTATCACCTCGATAAGTCCCGGGCGTATAAGCTGTATCCGGAAGAACTGATGCATGCAGTCTGTACAGTTTACCGGAAGATCGATGCACGCTACCGCAAAAGGTACGAGCGACCGTATACGCAGAAGCTCTACGGGAATCCGGGAACACTGCGCTATCCGCTTTTCCGAAGCGCGGTCTTTTACAATCCGAAGCGCATAGAGCATTACGAATACTGTGCAAGTAAGCTGCAGAAATATATCTGCGAGCAGAACAGATGGAGTCTCGAGCGAGGCTACCTGTCTGCGCAGACCAGCCGGGAACTGGGAGTGTTTCTGCGTGCAGCAGACAGGCTGATCCGCGAACACTACGGAGTCAGGCCGCTTTTAAAGCCGGGAGCCGAGAGCAAAACAGTGGTGCAGCTTCTGACAGAAGCCATCACGAAAGAGAGTGCAGAGAAGAAGAGAGCAGCAAAGCCGAAGGTGGAGTTTGATCTCAGCAAGCTTTCGGGCATTCGCCGCAGTTCCGATGCAGTCGGTGAGAGACTGATGACAGAGGAAGAGCGCTACATCGAGGAACCTGCTGCGGCAGAGACAGATCAGGAGCCGGCTGCAGAAAACGACTGTATTCTTTCGGGAAATGCACTCCGCTTTATGCAGCTGCTGCTCTACGGCGGAGATCTGTCCGGCTTTTTATCACAGAATCACCTGATGGCATCCGTTCTGGCGGAGTCCGTCAATGAAGATCTTTTTGATGAATTTGCAGATACCGTCATTGAATTTGACGGCGATACGCCGGTCATCGTGGAAGATTACAGCGATGACCTGAAAGGAATGATACCGAGTTGAAGATACCGAAGAGAATAGCAGGCACGCTGATCAATGCGCTGAAAGGCGGTGTTGTGCCGCGTATCGGCCTTCCGTATGTGACAGTGGGAAGAGAACCGGAAATCAACGCCCTGCTTCATGATGTGGAAATTATTGCAGACGGAGGAGCCGCCTTCCGGTTTATCTCCGGAAAGTACGGCAGCGGAAAGAGCTTTCTGCTCCAGACCATCCGCAACTATGTAATGGACAGGAACTTTGTGGTTGTGGATGCCGACCTGAGCCCGGAGCGCCGCCTCCAGGGAACCAGAGGCCAGGGTCTTGCCACCTACAAGGAGCTTATTCAGAATATGTCCACGAAGACCCGCCCGGAAGGCGGCGCTCTTCCGCTGGTGCTGGACAAGTGGATCAGCAGCGTGCAGTCTTCTGTGGCGATGGAGTCCGGACTGAGCTTTGACGATCCGCAGTTCGGAACCCTGGTGCAGCAGAAGATCTTTGCTGTGATCAATGAACTGAACGGAATGGTTCACGGCTTTGATTTTGCACGCCTTCTGACACTTTATTATCAGGCGTACATGAACGGAGACGAGGAGCTGAAGGCGAAGGTCATCCGCTGGTTCCGCGGCGAATACATCACAAAGACAGAGGCAAAGCAGGAGCTGGGAGTCAATGTCATCATTACAGACGATGACTGGTATGAATATATCAAGCTGTTTGCATCCTTCCTGAAAAATGCAGGTTATGCCGGCATGCTGGTGCTGATTGACGAACTTGTTAATATCTATAAGATTCCGAATGCCATCACCCGGCAGTACAACTATGAGAAGATTCTTACCATGTACAACGATACGCTGCAGGGCAAGGCAAAGCATCTGGGCATCATCCTCTGCGGTACGCCGCAGTGCATCGAAGATACCAGAAGAGGCATCTACAGCTACGAGGCACTGCGTTCCCGCCTGACCGAGGGACGTTTCTCGCGTGAGGACACACGTGACCTGCTTGCTCCCATCATCAAGCTTTCTCCGCTTACAAACGAGGAGATGCTGATTTTGGTGGAGAAGCTGGCCGATATTCATGCACAGCTCTTCGGCTATGCGCAGCGTCTGGGACAGGATGATCTGATTACCTTTATCCGGATTGAGTATGACCGTGTCGGCGCTGGTTCTCATATCACGCCGCGTGAAATCATCCGTGATTTTATCGAGCTGCTGGATATCCTCTATCAGAATCCGGGCATGCAGGTGGCAGAGCTGATGGGCTCGGATGCATTTTCCTATGCAAAGACACCGCTGCAGGAGAAGGCTGCGGAAGAGGCAGGAGAGTTTGCTGAATTTGAACTGTAAGGAGGCGGGAGAGCGATGAATACTTTTGACCGCTATGCTTCCTTTATTCAGGATTACATTTACCAGAACGGATGGGAGAATCTGCGGGCCGTACAGGCCGCGGCGGCAGACGTGATCTTCAATACGGACGAAAACCTGCTTCTCACGGCGTCCACGGCGTCCGGAAAGACGGAGGCTGCATTTTTCCCTATTCTGACTCTGTTTACGGAAGACATGCCGGCATCGGTGGGAGCGATCTACATCGGACCGTTAAAGGCACTGATCAACGACCAGTTTTCCCGTCTGAACGAGCTCTGCAGCGAGGCAGACATACCGGTCTGGCACTGGCACGGCGACGTGTCCGCTTCACACAAGAACAAGATGATGAAGCATCCGTCCGGAATTCTGCAGATTACGCCGGAGAGTCTGGAGGCCATGCTTCTGCACAAGCATTCCGCGATCAGCAAGCTGTTCGGGGATCTGCGGTTCATTGTCATTGATGAGCTGCATTCTCTGATGCGGGGCGACCGCGGCGGGCAGACACTGTGCCTGATCGAGCGTCTGTGCAAGATGGCGGATGTCAATCCGAGACGCATCGGACTTTCCGCCACAATCGGTGATCCCCAGGACGCCGGCATCTTTCTTTCAGCAGGAACGGGACGGACGACGATTATTCCGAAGCTGCCGCAGGGCGGTGTGAAGTGGCGCCTGTCCATGGAGCACTTTTATACGTACCAGAAACCCGGTGAGGATGCAGCTACAGGGAAAAAGCAGAATAAATTTAAGGAACTGCCTTCTGCAGGAGATTCTTTTTCTGCAGGAGCTCTGGGTCCTGCCCGGAATTCTGAGTCAGCAGAAGTTACGGATCCGGCAGAAGATGGCGCTCCTGCGGAAGTGCTGGCACAGGCTTCCGATACGGCACCCGCCAATGCGGATCCCGGAATCGGCTATATATTTGAGCACACGAGAGACCGCAAATGTCTGGTATTTGTCAATTCAAGAGAAGAGGCGGAGGCTGTCACGACCACGCTGCGGCAGTATTGTGAGACGAAGCATGAGCCTGACCGCTTTCTGATTCACCACGGCAATCTGTCCGAGGCGTACCGCGAGACGGCCGAAGCGATCATGAAGGATGACGAGCAGTTTCAGACGACTGTGACAACAGCCACATTGGAGCTTGGCATTGACATCGGACGTCTGGAGCGGGCATTCCAGATTGATGCTCCGTTTACAGTATCTTCTTTCCTGCAGCGCATGGGCCGGACGGGCAGAAGAGAGCTGCCGCCGGAGATGTGGTTTGTCATGCGGGAGGATCCGCCGGAGGCGAGAGCACTGCTGCCGACTACCATTCCGTGGAAACTGCTGCAGGGTATTGCGCTGGTACAGCTCTATATTGAAGATCGCTGGGTGGAGCCGCCGAAGCTGGATGCTCTTCCCTACAGTCTTCTTTATCATCAGACAATGAGCACGCTTGCTTCCTGCGGCGAGATGACGCCGGGTGAGCTGGCATCACGTGTCCTGACGCTGCGGTATTTTCAGCGTGTCACCAAGGAGGATTACAAGATCCTGCTTCGCCATCTTCTGGAGACGGATCATATCCAGAGGACGGAAGGCGGCGGTCTGATCGTCGGTCTGGCTGGTGAGCGGGTGATTAATAACTATAAGTTTTATGCGGTGTTCCAGGAGAATGAGGAGTATACGGTTCGTGCGGGATCGGAAGAGCTTGGTACGATCGTCAAGCCGCCGCCTGCAGGAGAAAAGGTTGCCATCGCCGGTCATGTCTGGCTGGTCGAGGAAGTGGATCACAAGCGTCATATGGTGTACTGCCAGCTGATTAAGGGAAAGGTTCCTGCCTACTTCGGTGAGGTGGCCGGTGATATTCATACCAGAATTCTCGAGCGGATGCTGCAGGTTCTGCAGGAGGAGAAATCCTATCCGTACCTGATGAAAAACGGCGTGAACCGTCTTGCATCTGCGAGGGCAGCGGCACGGAATTCCGGCGTGACAGAGCGGAATCTGATCTGCCTCGGCGGCAATATGTACTGCCTGTTTCCGTGGCTCGGCACCTATGCATTTCTGGCGCTGGAGCGCTTTCTGAAGATTCACTGCGGAAAACGTCTGGGACTGAAGGGAATGGATTCTTCACGCCCGTATTTTGTTCAGTTTGTCATGAGTGTTTCGGAGCGGGAATTCTGGCAGATCCTGCAGGAGGAACTGCAGAAAACGATTGATCCGATGAGTCTTGTATATCCAAAGGAAGTGCCGGTCTTCGACAAGTATGATGAATATCTGCCGGAGATTCTGGTGCAGAAGGGCTTCGCTTACGGCGTGCTGGGAATTGACGAGATGAAGAGGAAAATGCTGCTGCTCTGCGAAAAGGAGCTGGGGGAGAGAGGATATGTGTGATCTTGTTGTCAAAGAGATTGAAACCAAAAGTGTTCTGACAAAGTCCAATCTGCCGGTAGCGGATTACTCTGTTAATCCCTATGGCGGCTGTGCGCATGCGTGCAAATACTGCTATGCATCTTTTATGAAGCGATTCACTGGCCATGAGGAGGAATGGGGAACCTTTGTCGATGTCAAGAACTGGCCCGCTGTCCGAAATCCGCAGAAATATGCAGGCAAGGAACTCTTCATCGGCTCCGTGACGGATCCCTACCAGCCTCTGGAAGAGAAGTACGAGAGAACCAGAACTCTTTTAAAGCAAATGCAGGGGAGCGGCTGTACGATCAGCATCGCAACAAAGTCCGATCTGATTCTGCGTGACCTTGATCTCATCAGGACATTCCCCAATGCAAGAGTGTCATGGTCGATCAATACACTGGATGAGACATTCAAGGACGAGATGGATAAGGGTGTCAGCATCGAAAGAAGACTTGCTGCCATGAAGGCATTTCATGATGCGGGCGTCAGAACCACCTGCTTTATCTCCCCGATCTTCCCGGGCATCACGGATGTAAAAGAGATTATCCTGCGTGCAAAAGAGCAGTGTAATCTGGTGTGGCTGGAGAATCTTAATCTTCGCGGCAGCTATAAGGCTGTGATTATGAATTATATCAGGGAGCAGCATCCGGATCTGGTACCGCTTTACGAAGCAATTTATTCAAAGAAGGATCGCAGCTACTGGTCACAGCTTGATGAGGAGATGAAGGCTTTTACAAAAGAGCAGGGTCTTCTCTATGTAAGGGACGATGACTCTATTAAGAGACCGTTCGATGCACCGCCGATTGTGGTGAATTATTTTTTCCATGAGGAGATTACACCTTCGGCAAAGAAGGCAGCGGCAAAGCGGGGATAAGGAAATGGCAGATAAAAAACTGGTTATAGGCGGAAAAGAAATCGAGATATTCGGACAGAATGAGAAGGCACCTCTGGTGATCTTCCATGCTTTTGACGGTGAAGGTGAGGCGGTGCATGCAGAGCTGCAGAAATATACAGCTGTTCCGTATAATCTTGCTGTAGTCAACAACCTTGCATGGGATGATGAGATGACACCGTGGCCGGCACCGGGACTGACGAAGAAGATGGCACCGTTTAAAGGAGAAGGAAAGGCCTATCTGCAGCATTTGCAGGAGGAGATTCTTCCGGCTGTCCTGAAGGAGCTTCCGGATGAGCCGCTTTATCTCTGTATGGCGGGATATTCTCTCGGCGGACTGTTTGCGCTTTATGCGGGTTATGAGACGGATCGGTTTGCGAGAATTGCATCGGCATCGGGCTCGCTGTGGTATCCGGGTTTCCGGGAATATGCAGAAAAGCAGAAGATGGGTAAGACCGTGCAGAAGGTGTATGTATCACTCGGAGATCTGGAATCAAGGACTAGAAATCAATACCTGCGAACCGTAGGTGAGAACACAGAGTGGTTCGCGGAACACCTTCGGTCGCAGGGTATTGAAACATTATTTGCATGGAATGAGGGTAACCATCAGACTGATGCAGACGGCAGAATGGCAAGGGCGATTGCAGCCGTTCTCACTTGACGCTGCTCCAGAGCAGTGTGGCTTTAGCGGCTGCTTCCTGTGACTGCTGTTCCCAGACATCCGGGTCACGGTAATTAAAATGGAAATTTGCATATTCTGCAGGCAGATAATATACATTCTCGATCCCGTAAAGACTAGTCTCATAGCTCTTTTCGGGATCCATATCTTTCGGATCAATCTGATCGGCAAAATCATAAAGCATATGATTGCCATTCCAATCCGGATAATCATGCGCTGCTTTGGGCGTGTCAACCATAATCAGAAAGATGGAGTGCTGGTCGGCTGACCACATATTGGAAAGTCTTCCCAGATAAGGTTTGGTAGCATAAAGTCTATCGCCGTCCAGTACCAGTCCGCTGTCTTCTAACGAGACATACGTGCCTTTTTCTGCATAGAAGTAATAACCGACTCTGGCGGCACCGAGCAGAAGAGCGACGGCTATAAAAGCTGACAGCAGTCTTTTCACCAGGATCGTCCGTTTGATTTTTTTGAAAGCATTTTTGGAAGAGCGATCAGCAGAAGAGGCCTGCTTTTTTACCGGGCTCAGGGCCTCATCTTTCAATTTTGCCAGCTGACCGGAGCATGCAGGGCATTCTGCCAGATGCTCTTCGACTAGCTGAATGCTGTCATCACTCAGCATCCCGTCAGCATAAAGCGGGAATAAATCCTGAATCACATTACAGCTGATTTTTTTCATTTTCGATTGCCTCCTGAATTTTTTTCTTTGCTCGTAAGTAGGTCATTTTCGACCAGCTTTCACTTTTCCCAAACAGCTCACTGATTTCCTTAAAAGGAAGTTCACCGAAGGTGCGAAGCATAAATACTTCTTTGTACGGATCGGGTAGATCGTGAAGAATTCGGTGCAGAAAACGTCTGTTTTCGGCCTGCTCATAATCCAGCTCCAGATTCTGGTCAGACAGCTGATCGGGAGCTTCTTCCCAGGAAGAAAGCTTCTTATGTCTGCGCAGATAGTCAAAATACGCATTTTTCCCGATCTGACATAACCAGGTTCGGATATTGCAGCTGCCGTCAAAACTGTCAATCTTCTGCAGGGCCTTAAAGAAGGTCTCCTGTGTGATCTCTTCGGCGATGTGCTGATTCTGAGAAAGAGAAAGCAGGTATCTGTACACGGTTGGAAAATACGTTTCGTACAGTTCCTGGATATCCATTATTTGTTTTTCCCCCCTTCGTATATATAACGTACGACTATACAGAAAAGTCACAGACCGGATCAGAAAAATTTCAAAGACGCAAAAATACAGCAGGCAATCGTTGCGGACTGCCTGCTGTGTCAGCTGATTTGTGTAAACGTCGATTCGGCAATTACATTTTGATAATGCCGAATGCATTCGCAACGGATGAGATCAGGATGATCAGTGCCAGAGCCGGGCTGACACCCTTGATCATGAAGCAGAAAAGCTTCTTTCTGCGGAACGGCATGCCGTCCATCTCAATTTCTTCGATGATCTTTTCAACAGAGATGACCCTTGTAACCAGCAAGCAGATTGCAATGGCAGCAATCGGCATCATGACCGAGTTGGTCAGGAAATCAAAGAAATCAAGGAACTGCATTCCGATGATGGTTACATTGGAAAGTGTACCGTATCCGAGTGCGGATAATGCACCCAGTGAAATCATGATGACGCCGAGAACAAGGGTTGAGGTGCGGCGGTTCCATCCGAGCTCATCTTCAAAGGTGGATGCGGCACTTTCTGTCAGCGCGATAGAAGAGGTCAGCGCTGCAAGGAAGACCAGCAGGAAGAACATAATGGCGATCACGCGGCCGATGCCCATGCTGTCGAAGATAGACGGCATGGTGATGAACATCAGAGACGGACCTGCGTTCAGATTCTTTCCGGCATCTGCACCGGAGAATGCGAATACAGCCGGGATGATCATCAGACCTGCCATGACGGCGATGATGGTATCAAAAACCTCGACCTGCTCGGTACTCTGCTCGATGGATACATCTTTCTTCATATAAGAGCCAAAGGTGATCAGGATACCCATGGCGATGGAAAGCGAGTAGAACATCTGTCCGAGAGCTGTCACGACTGTCATCCAGGAAAAGCGTGAGAAGTCAGGAATAAAGAAATACCTGATACCTGCTGTCGCACCCGGGCGGGTGACGGAATAAGCCGTAATAATTAATGCAAGAATGACCAGAACCGGCATCATGGTTTTGGTTACGCGCTCGATACCCTTCTCCACACCGAGGAAGATGATGATCAGAGTGCAGAATGCAAAGATGCAGAACCAGATGAAGGGTTCCCAGCCGTTGGAGATAAATCCGGTGAAGAAAGTGGATTCAACCATCGGAGCTGTTCCGTAACGGATATTGGTCCAGAGATACTTCAGTACCCATCCGCCGATGACGGAGTAATACGGAACAATCAGAATCGGGATAATCGCATTGATCCAGCCGCCAGCCTTGACGAATCTGCTGTTGGAGAACGCTCCGAATGCGCCGACCGGGCTCTTGCCTGTCAGTCGTCCGATAGCGGACTCAGCCATGATCATGGTGTAGCCGAATGTAAATGCAAGAATCAGATAGATGACAAGGAACACACCACCGCCGTACTTGGCTGCCAGATACGGGAAACGCCAGATATTTCCCAGTCCTACAGATGCTCCTGCTGCTGCTAAAACGAATCCAAGTTTACCACTGAATAAGCCTCTGTTTTGATTATCTTCGTTCATGTCGTGATTACTTTTGTTTCTCCTTTCATTTTTTAAAACGGTGTAAAAGCGCAAGGAAAGAGAGAAAGCTGCTTCGCCGGCAGCTTTCTCTCTTTTTGCTACCAAGAGTCTACCATAAGGAGGCAGTCATTGCATCAATCTTTTTATTTTTACGGCTGAGTTTTTTCAGTTTTTTCAGGGATGTGCATTATAATAGAGAGAAGAGTTCACGAAGAAGGAGATTTTTGTTTTATGACAAATGCATTTCTGACCGGACTGGGGCTGCTCTCAATTACCTACGGCATCTCGATCGGAGCGGCACGCAGCGGTTCGAAGTTTTATCTGGTCTGGATTGCGGCAGGAGCGATCCTGCTGCTGATATCCCGGCCCGCCTTTTTGGAATGGTGGAACCGGCTTCCGCACATAGTGCATTACATAACAGGTGTGTTCGTTGCAGCGGTGCTGGTGTTCTTTCTTGTCTGCGAGGGCATGATTATCAGCCGTTTCTCATCTGAAGGTCAGCCCGGCCTTGATTATCTGATCGTGCTCGGTGCACAGGTCCGGGAGGACGGACCGAGCCGTGTCCTTCGGTACCGTCTGGATGCAGCCGCAGCTTATCTTGAGGAAAATGCAGCTGCCCGCTGTATCGTGTCCGGAGGAAAGGGCGGCAACGAAGTGACGTCGGAAGCGGAAGGGATGAAGAACTATCTCGTAGAAAAAGGAATTGCGGAAGAGCGGATCCTGATGGAGGACCGGTCGAGAAATACTATCGAGAATATCCGCTTCAGCATGAAGCTGTTTGATCCGGAGAAGGATACAGTGGGCATCGTGACGAATAATTTTCACATCTACAGAAGTGTATCTATTGCGAAAAAGCAGGGGCTCGGAAAGGTCAGCGGTATCGCGGCAAAATCCACTCCGTATTATCTGCCGACAAATCTGCTTCGCGAGTTCTTCGGTGTGGTGAAAGATAAGATAAAAGGAAATATGTAGGAAGGGAAATTTTTATGCTTATATTGATGATATTTACTGTTCTCGGAATATTTCTGATTGGTCTCGGGATCTGGATTCAAAAGCGGGCTTACGGAAAACATTCTGTTGAAGTAGAAGCCGAATGCATAGAAGTTGTACATGAGGACTATAAGACAGGAGTGAGCAGCTCAGGATATACTTATATGCCTGATACAAAACGCCCGGTTTATAAATACTGGTACAATGGTCAGTATTATACGAGTGCACCGATGCTGCGGTCGAATCGAAAAGGATATCGCCCGGAGTACGGTAAATGCAGGATTCGTATTAATCCTGACCATCCGGAGAAAGTGTATTCTTCAGAAAGAAAATATGCTGCCATTATTCTGATTCTGATAGGCAGCTTATATCTTCTGATGGTTCTGATTATGTCGGTTGTATTATGGAAAATCGGTCTTCTTGATCTGATGCGGTGGGTTTAATCAGGTAAAGCATACAGAAAGGATCATAATTATGAAAATGATTACCCTTGGTTCAACCGGAATTACGGTTCCTCAGAATGCTTTCGGTGCGCTCCCGATTCAGCGCGATTCGAAAGAAGTTGCTGTCGGCCTGCTTCGCCGTGCCTATGAAGGCGGCATGCGATTTTTTGATACAGCGCGGATCTATTCCGACAGTGAGGAAAAGGTCGGAGAAGCCTTCTCCGGTATGAGAGAGAAGGTTTATATTGCAACGAAGACGAAAGCAGTGACGCCGGAGGAATTCCGAAAAGATCTGGAGATTTCTCTGCACAATCTGCGCACGGATTATATTGATATTTATCAGTTCCATTGCGCCAACCAGGTGTTTGCTCCGGGAGACGGAACCGGTATGTACGAGTGTATGCTGGAGGCAAAGGCTGCCGGAAAGATTCGCCATATCGGTATCACGGCACATAAGCTGCAGGTTGCACTGGATGCTGCTGAATCCGGTCTGTATGAGACCGTTCAGTTTCCGTTCAGCTATCTGGCATCCGAAAAGGAAATTGCGCTGGTTGAGAAATGCAGAGAGCACAATGTCGGCTTCATTGCCATGAAGGGTCTCGCAGGCGGCCTGATCAACCGCTCCGATGCTGCCATGGCATATATGCAGCAGTACGATAATGTTCTTCCAATCTGGGGTATCCAGAGGGAGCAGGAACTTACGGAGTGGCTTTCCTATTTCGATGAGACTCCTTCCATGACAGACGAAATTAAAGCCTATATCGGAAAGGAACAGATAGAACTTTCCGGATCCTTCTGCCGCGGCTGCGGCTACTGTATGCCATGTCCTGCAGGAATCACCATCAATCAGTGCGCACGTATGTCCCTGATGCTGCGCCGTGCACCGTCTGCAAGATGGCTTAGTGACTACTGGCAGAATGAGATGAAGAAGATCGAAGGCTGCATCAACTGCCGTGCATGCACAAAGAAGTGTCCGTATGAGCTGGATACGCCGGAACTTCTGAAGAAGAATTATGAAGATTATCAGAAGGTATTAAAAGGAGAAGTCAGCGTCAACTGATGATTCGGGACGCTAAGAAAGAGAAGCCGATGATAGCTGATAATCCGGAAACTTAGCTGGTGAAGCAGACCCTGATTGATCTTTGCAGAGTGAATAAGAAAGCGATCGATTCGGGCGGATTTTGGAGGAAAAAGAAGATGAAATACTTAATTATAGTGGATGTGCAGAACGATTTTGTGGACGGAGCGCTCGGAACAAAAGAAGCAGTGGAGATGATGCCCCGTCTGCTGGAAAAAGTAGAGAACTTCGACGGAACAATATGCGTGACAAAAGATACACATTCCGTGGATTATCTTCAGACACAGGAGGGAAAGATGCTTCCTGTAGAACACTGCATCAAGGGAACACCGGGCTGGGAGCTGCCCGCAAGTCTGGAAAAACTCATCGCAGGTAAAGAAGCTGCCGTCTATGAAAAGCCGACTTTCGGAAGCACAAAGCTTGCAGAAGACTTCAGAAAACTGTATGAAGAAAAGAAGGTTGAGAGTGTCGAGCTGGTTGGCCTGTGCACGGATATCTGTGTAATCAGTAATGCACTCTTACTGAAGGCAGCCATGCCGGAAGTTACAATCAAAGTAGATCCGGGCTGCTGCGCAGGCGTGACACCGGAAAAACATCAGGCTGCACTGGAAGTCATGAGAAGCTGCCAGATCATCGTGGAGTGAAAAACCGGAAGTCATGAAAAGCTGTCAGATCGTTGTGGAGTGAAGAAGATGGGATGGTCATTGTTCAGATCAAAAAAGACGGACAGAAAAACATATGATGCCGAAACACAGAAACCTGTTCTTCACTGCAGTATCTGCACCGGAGAACAGGTAGCAGGGTTTAAAGACAGGAAAACCGGCCGGTTCAATGAAATCATGCTGATCAGGAATGAGAAGGATCTGGATGATTTCAAAGAAACGTATGGAATAACAGAAGAGATAGAAAAAGAATATTGAACTATAAAGTTGAAGCTCCCGGAAATACTTTACTTTATTGACAGCAGATCAATGAAGTGAAGTAATCCAGGGAGCTTTATTACAAGTCGGCAGCGAAACAAGTCAGAAAGCAAGTTTCCGATGCAGGATGAAGCTGCTGCTGAATTAAACCAGAAGTTTCCGAAGTTTCTCAACATCTCCGTCAAAGACATAGCCGCCCATTCCGAATTCTTTTGCAGCGGTGATATTGTCAGCGCGGTCATCAATAAAGAAGCAGTCTTCAGCACGGAGTCCGGCTTCTTTGCAAAAGGTTTCATAGATCAAAGTCTGCGGCTTGATGCAGCGATGAGGAGATGAGGTGAAAACAGTATCGATCAGTTCGGAGTTCGGCAGCATCTCGCGGATGCGTTCCGGGGACATGCGCACACTGATATTGGAAAGAATGTGCATGTGATATCCGCTGTTTTTAAGTTCGGTGAGAAGCTGTTCCATTCCCGGATGAGGAGTCAGATTGAAGCGCTCCCAGTTCTCAAAAGCAAGCTTTGCGATGCGGCGCTCTTCATCGGTCCGGCAGCGGGACATAAAGTTTGCAAGGGCATCATCTTCGGAGATAAGACCTGCATCAAGCAGAGTCCATTCGCCGGAATGGAAGACGATCAGACTGACTGTGCGGATCAGCTCCGGATCAGAGGTGTAGGCGCGAACCGCAGCATCTGCTGTGTAATCAAGAAGAACGCAGCCAAGATCAAATACAATATGAGGGTAAGAAATCATCAGATGTACTCCACTTATAAAATATATATGAATCATTTTGACGAATTGTCACTTACCATAGAATAACAAAACACTACAGGAAAGGGAACCGCCGACTTGCCTGCAGCAGGAAGGCTGCGATACAGAACTGCCGACTTGAGCACAGCCTCGAGTGGGATGTATTGTAGAAAAACGCGAGTGATGCTAAAGTAAGGTAAACGATCAGTAAGAATCACAACAGCCTGGATGTGTGGAGGGGTTATGAAAAAAACACTTTCTTGTCTGCTGCCGCTTGTACTGGCAGTCGGAATGATCACACCGGTATCTGCTTCCTATGAGAATGAGGCACCGGATAAAGAGGAAATCACTGCTTATTATGAAGAAACAGCAGATCCGGAAGAGGGAGAAAATCCATCTTTTTATGAGGACGATGCTGCAGAACCGGACGATGCTGATAAAACAGATGCAGCAGAAGGTCCGGATGTGAGCGGAGCTCTTAATGAAGAAGAGCAGCCTGCAGATGAGGATGCTGAAAACAGTGAGATCGCAGGGCAGGCAGACCGGGACGAAAATCCGGGTGCAGATTCAGATACAGATCTGAACGCGGATGCTGATACAGAGTCCGACTGGCTGGAATATGCAGAGGACGATGCGGCTGCAGATGTGGTGAAGAGCGGCAGCTGCGGTGAGAATCTGACATGGCAGATCGATGACAAAGGTGTGCTTACAATCAGCGGCACCGGTGAGATGGACAATTCAGCTGCCTCAGACTGGGCGAAGCTGACCATCACGTCTGTACACTTCGGAAATGGCGTGACCTCGGTTTCCGACAAAGCTTTCAGTGAGCGCGAAGATCTGGAAAGTGTCAGGTTCTCAGGAACAGTGAAGTCGATCGGCACGTCCGCATTCAATAACTGTACGAAGCTTAAAAAAGTGGAGTTCGCAGACGGTCTGGAAACAGTCAGTGCCAATGCATTTTACGGCTGCAGCAGCCTGGAAGAACTGGAATTCCGGAAGGGTCTGCAGCTGATAGAGGACTGCGCCTTTTCAGATTGTCCGAATCTGCAGACGGTGAGCTTTACCGAAGGACCGGCGGCAATCGGCGATTCAGCATTTGCGGAGGATATCGGTCTTACGACAGTGAACTTCGCAGAAGGACTGGAGTATATCGTGGATTATGCATTCTCGGACTGCATTCAGCTGCAGACGGTTCGTTTCCCGAAGAGCCTGCAGGTGATTGACCAGTATGCATTTTCAGACTGCCTGAAGCTGGAGGAGGTTTATTTCGCTGAGGGCCTGAAGTTCATCGGGGAGAATGCCTTCATAGGCTGCGAGTCACTGGTTACCGTGGAATTTGCGGAAGGTCTGGAGAGCATTGAGAAACGTGCCTTCTATGACTGCGATGCCCTGTATTCCCTGCACTTCGTGAAAAGTCTGAAGACGATCGGAGATTATGCCTTCAGCAGCAGCTACGGTCTGGAGGAGATTGTTTTTGAGGAAGGTCTTGAGAAGATCGGCAGCTACGCATTTTCCGGAGCCGAAGGTCTGAAGGAGGTGAAGCTTCCGGAAAGCCTGCAGGAAATCGGAGCGTATGCATTTGCACATGATCAGCAGGTGAAATTCGTCACGATCCCGGCCGGAGTGAAGTCCATCGGGAAAAATGCATTCGAGGGCTGCCAGCCGCTGGAGTATATTCTGTTTGGCGGAGATGAGGAAGCCTGGAAGAAGATTGTCAATGAAACAGACAATAAGGCACTTGTTTCAACCAGGGTTTATTACAACGTGAAGGCAGATGACGAGGTATGGGACAGCGGTGTCTGCGGAGACGGTCTGACCTGGAAGCTGACAAAAGACAAAGAACTGATCATCAGCGGCAAGGGAGAGATGTATTCCTACTCACCGCAGGAGGCACCGTGGTACAAAGATCTGGCACAGATCAGCAAGGTGCGGATCGAATCAGGCGTGACCTCGATCGGCGCGAGTGCATTTTACGAATGCGGTCAGATTGAATCTGTGGAAATTCCGAAGAGCGTGACGGCAATCGGAGAGGCTGCATTTTCCTTCTGTGAAAAGCTGGAATCCATCAGTCTGCCGGAGAGTGTGACAAGCATCCCGGATGCAGCGTTTTCGGGAAGCGGCCTGACCGCAATTGAGCTTCCGAAGAGTATCCGGAGCATCGGTGAGCAGGCATTCAGCAATTGTACGAAGCTGACTTCGGTTTCCATGACGGGTGTGGAAAAGATCGGCAAGGAAGCCTTCCTTGAGTGCAGCGCGCTGACCTCCGTGAAGATTCCGGAGAAAGTGACAGCTATCGAAGCAGGTACTTTCTATGAGTGTACAGCCCTGCAGAATGTCACGATTCCTGCAGGCGTCACATCGATTGGGGAAAATGCATTTGACACCTGCAGCTCTCTGGAGAAGGTTTTCTACGGTGCATCGGAAGTGAGCTGGAAGCAGATTAAGATAGAAACCGGCAACGATGCGCTTAAAGAGGCTGAAATTGTTTATACATGGGCACTGTTTAAGGATGTTCCGGAGACAAGTGCATTTGCAAATGCAATCTACTGGCAAGGGATATGGGCATCACGAGCGGCATCAATAAAGATGGAACGATCTTCGGCATCAATGATGCCTGCACGCGCGGTCAGATCGTGACCTTCCTGTGGAGAGCTGCCGGATCACAGGAGCCACACACTGATCAGAATGTATTTACAGATGTCAAAGAGACATCGCCGTTCTATAAGGCAATTCTCTGGGCGACTGAGATGGGAATTACAAGCGGCATGACCGATACACTGTTCGGTATAGATATGAGCTGCACCAGAGGACAGGCGGTGACATTTATCTATCGCTATGCTCATACACCGGAGTATACCAACGGAGCCGTCTTTAAGGACGTGCCGGAGAAGATGTTCTGCTACAAGGCTGTCAGCTGGGCAGTGGAACAGGACATTACAAAAGGAACAGACAAGGCAGGAACGCTGTTTTCACCGAATGCATTCTGCACACGCGGTCAGATTGTGACTTTCCTGTATCGGTATCAGAACTAAGGATATGAGGGAAGCAGCAAAAGCAGACTGCCGGGTAATACAGATGACGGACGGAGATGTATCCGGAAGTCGGGCTGAGATAGTTTAAGAAAGATTAAGAAAATACCATCTGATCCTGGTGAGGACAGATGGTATTTTTTGAATGGCCTGGTAATAGGCAGCCGCTTTTATGAACCGATTTTCAGACTGCACTGAGAAGAGAAAATTTTAGTCCAGCTCCTCAAGCATGCCGCGAAGAATATCGCAGGACTTCTCGAACTTTGCCTTCTCCTGCTCGTTGAGGGAGAGGGTCAGTGTGCGTACAACACCGTTGGCGCCGATGACAGACGGAAGTCCGACATACAGACCGGACTGGCCGTACTGACCTGTGAGCCAGGTTGAAACGGTGTGGATCGAATACTCATTGGAAAGAATGGCCTTGGTCAGGCGGTTCAGGGACATGCCGATACCATAGTAGGTTGCACGCTTTGCCTGAATGATCTTGTAGGCAGCGGTGCGGACTTCTTCTTCGATGTCCTCGAAGCGGTCGATCGGGTACTTGCCGTCAGACTCATCGCAGTACTCAAGGATCGGCTTGGTTGCAACATTGGCCTGGCTCCACGGAACGAACTCTGAGTCGCCGTGCTCACCGATGACATAAGCATGGATGTTGCGCGGATCTACATCCAGGAAGCTGCCTAGCATATAGCGAAGACGGGCACTGTCAAGTGTTGTGCCGGATCCGACAATGCGGTTCGGATCGATCGGCTCACGTCCGACAGAAGCGAGATAATTATCGGCAAGGCGATGTACAATTTCTGTCATGACATCGACCGGATTGGAAGCGATCAGGAAGACACCGTTGAAGCCGGAAGCAAGAACCGGTTCGACAATGGACTTGAAGACACCGGTGTTGACAGCAAGAAGATCTCTTCTTGACTGGCCGGGCTTCTGCGGAACACCTGCGCAGATCGTGACAACATCTGCATCGGCGCAGTCTTCGTAAGAAGCATGCCAGATTTTCATATGGCCGTTAGAATACGCAAGGGAATGGTTCAGGTCCATTGCCTCGCCCTCAGCCTTCTCTGCCACGTAGTCGATGAGTCCGAGCTCGTCGCAGGTTCCCTGATTCAGCATCGCATAAGCATAGCTCATGCCGACCATGCCGCATCCTACAAGGATTACTTTTCTGACATCTACTGTTTTCATCTCACATACCTCCCGTGAAATTCAGTTGCTGCTGTTAAAGGCACTGTGGCAATCCACTTCATTGTTCAATACAGATTAGGAGTGCCGCAGTATGTATGAAACTATGGCCGCCATTCTGTTGAACTATAATTAGATTACCTTATCTGATTATACACGAAAACAATTGTAATAATCTACAAAAATCGAGTGTGTTTTTTGTGATCTGAATGACTAACCACTTTGTAGTGTGAAAAAAGTCTCGTATTGATGGCAAAAAACAAAAAAGCAGAATCAGGGACTGCGGAAGATATGATATAATTAATCGGTTAATGATCAAATATTCTGATTTGGAGGCATGCATTTTGGAACTGCATTACGGAAGACCGTCGTCTATGGAAGGACGGGCGGAGCGCGAGGTCCGTGTTTACGATTTTCTGGATCAGCTTGGGATTGAGTACTGGCAGACCGATCACGAGCAGGCAGCGAACACGATGGAGGACTGCAAGGAAGTGGATGCGATTCTGAATGCCACTCTCTGCAAGAATCTCTTTTTATGCAACAGACAGAAGACGGCATTCTATCTTCTGCTGATGCCGGGCGATAAGCCCTTCAAGACGAAAGAGATTTCCGGTCAGATTCAGTCACCGAGACTGAGCTTTGCACCGGAAGACGCCATGCTTTCTTATCTGGATATCCTTCCGGGAGCTGTAAGCGTTCTGGGACTGATGAATGATCATGAGAACAAAGTGCGGCTGCTGATAGACAGAGATCTTTTTGAGGGCGAATATCTCGGCTGTCATCCGTGTGTCAACACGTCCAGCCTGAAGATCCGCATGGCAGATATCCTTGAAAAGTTTCTTCCGGCAGTTTCTCACGAGTATACGGCAGTGACGCTCGTGGGAGAATGAAAAGATTAATCAGAAGGTTGATTTTGTCGTGAAGTGGGCAAGAGTTTTCAGACCTGCGGCCTGAGATAAAAAGATCGGCACTGTCACCACAGAAGTGACAGTGCCGATTTTACTTTTGTCAGCTGAACAGATCCCGCTTCGAACCGGCGGTTATCCGGGGATCAGCATCCGAAGGGAAGCTTTGAGTAATCCAAGTCCCAGCGGGATGAGGATGAGGGTGCAGCAGCACAGGATTCCCAGAAGTCCAAAAACAGCAGCGAGCGGCAGAGAGACAAAGAGCCAGATGAAGGCTTTGATAATAGCGCCGGTCAGCTGTAAACCGATCATAAATAAAAAAGAGATAATCAGCAAATATGTAATCAGTAATAACATGGTGTACCTCACTTTCCAAACGGCCATCCAATTACACATCCGTTTTGCTTGATGAAAACAGTATAAGGCGATACACCGTAAAAGAACATCACTGCCGCAGCAAGATAAGCGGCAGTTTTTTCTCTGTCCGGAAAAATAAAGCCAGGAGGGGGCATTCGTCAGGAACGGCTGCGCTTTTCTCTCTGTTCCCGATAAGCGTCAGCATCGATTCTGCCCGAGGCAAGCATATGCTCGGACCAGAGCTGGAGGGTTTCCACGGTGACAGAGATCTTTTCCAGCTCGTCCTGAATGGAGATGAAATCAGCCACCTCATCATTGCTGATCTCGCCGTCAGCCGTGATCTCAATCAGGCGTTCCTGTCTTTTATTCATTGTATTTAAGGAAGCAAGCATCTCAAGAACAATCTGGGAGAGATCCTTGATCCTGATTTCCGGAACATACTTTTTGCCAATGTCACACTGGTGGGAGCAGTAATAATTGCAGAGCTCCGGGCTGCCGTACTTGTCAGCCATCCGGATAACCTCTTCGGGATACGGCTTGCGGCGTTCATTTTCAATCTTCTCAATCGCTTCCGGCGGAATAACCTCCAGAAGTTCGCTTGCCGCCTCTCTTGTCAGACCCAATGCCTCGCGGGCCTTGAAATATGCATTCTTGTTCTCTTTTACAGATACCTTGGGCATCGGATAAGCCTCCGTTCAGAAGTAGTAGTAAAATCCCGCGATACATCCGAGACGGCGTCATGTTTACAGACATGAGACCCTGTACGGTGCGGAATCCTCTCTTACAGGGTACTCTGCTTTGAGGTTGGATGCAAGATACAGAAGTGTTTGGAGAAGTGAGTTGAAGAAAAAGAACGGTGATGATGAAATAAAAAGGACTGCCGCACGGGCTGCACAATAATGTGCTCCGTGCGGCAGTTCTTTTTAAATGTTTGGGGGGCTGATTGATTATTCACCGAGGAAGAGCTTCAGGTCGTCCTCTACTGTGCCGATACCTGCAATGCCGAAGTTCTCAATCAGAACATTGGCAACATTGGGGCTTAAGAAAGCCGGCAGTGTCGGTCCGAGGTGAATGTTCTTCACACCGAGGTACAGCAGGGAGAGAAGTACGATGACTGCTTTCTGCTCATACCATGCGATGTTGTAGGTGATCGGCAGGTCGTTGATGTCATTGAGCTCGAATACTTCCTTCAGCTTCAGGGCGATGAGTGCAAGAGAGTAGGAGTCATTGCACTGGCCTGCATCAAGAACACGCGGAATGCCGTTGATGTCGCCGAGTCCAAGCTTGTTATACTTGTACTTTGCGCAGCCTGCTGTCAGGATGACAGTATCCTGCGGAAGCTTCTTAGCGAACTCTGCATAATACTCGCGGCTCTTCTGACGTCCGTCGCAGCCTGCCATGACGAAGAAGCGTTTGATTGCGCCGGACTTGACGGCATCGACAACCTGGTCTGCAAGAGCAAATACCTGCTCGTGAGCGAAACCGCCGACGATGCTGCCGGTTTCGATCTCTGTCGGCGCAGCGCAGGTCTTTGCCTGCTCGATCAGAGCGGAGAAATCCTTTGTCTCGCCGTAGGCAGCACTGATGTGGCGGCAGCCCGGATAGCCGGAAGCGCCGGTTGTCCATAAGCGGTCTTTGTAGCTTTCAAGCGGCGGAACGATGCAGTTGGTAGTCATCAGGATCGGTCCGTTGAAGCTCTCGAATTCTTCGCGCTGCTTCCACCATGCGTTGCCGTAGTTTCCTGCAAAATGCTCGTATTTTTTGAAGAACGGATAGTAGTGTGCCGGCAGCATCTCAGAGTGTGTGTACACATCGACGCCTGTTCCGGCAGTCTGCTCCAGCAGCATCTCCAGATCCTTTAAGTCATGGCCGGAGATCAGGATGCCCGGGTTTTTGCGGACACCGAGATCGACTGTGGTGATCTCCGGATTGCCGTAGGCACCTGTGTTGGCGGCATCCAGCAGAGCCATGCCGTCGACGCCGTACTTGCCGGTTTCAAGTGTCAGTGCAACCAGATCGTCAACGGAGAGGCTGTCGTCCAGTGTAGCTGCCAGAGCGCGCTGCAGGAAGGCATCGAGCTCTTCGTTGTCCTGAAGCAGTGCATTGGCATGCTTGGAATAAGCGGACAGACCCTTCAGACCGTAGGTGATCAGCTCACGCAGGGAACGAATATCCTCATCTGCTGTTGCCAGAACGCCAACGGAAGCAGCCTTCACGTCATATTCTTCACGTGTGCCGTTCCAGAGAGCAGCTTCCGGAAGTACGGAAGAATCGCCAAGCTGTGCCAGCAGAGCTTCCTTTGCCAGCAGAGTCTTTTCAACGTCAGCAGCGATTGCCTCCGGATCGAAATTTGCATTTGTAATAGTAGTAAAAAGATTCAAAGTGATCAGGTGGTTGATCTCTGTGGAGACCTCTTTGCCTTCCTTGCGGAGAGCGGTGGTAACAGCGGAGATGCCGCGGGTCACATAGACCAGCAGATCCTGCATACGGGCGACTTCCGGCTTCTTGCCGCAGACACCTGATACGGTGCAGCCTTTGCAGCCTGCTGTTTCCTGACACTGATAGCAAAACATCTGATGCTCCATCTTTGATGATCCTCCTTGTTGAATCCGTTGTCGGTTCGGATTGTTGATGGTTGTATTTTATGGGAAAATGCAATTGGGTGTTGTTGCGTGCGCAACAGTTATCTGCTAAGCTTGCAGCAGGAGGCTCGTATGAAGAAGAAAACAATTACATATCAGGATGTTCCCCTGTTTGACGGCATAGCGGAAAAGTCGCTGGAGGCCATGCTGCACTGTCTGCAGCACAACAGAAAGGAATATACGAAAGGTTCTTATATATTACTGGAAGAGGAATGCGTGCAGTACATCGGAATTGTGCTGCGCGGAAGAGTGCATATGCTGAAAGAGGATATCTGGGGCGAGCAGACGCTTCTGACCTATATGGGTCCGGGCGAGGTGTTCGGGGAGACCTTTGCGCTTCGGAAGGAGCAGCGCTCGTATGTTTCCTATATGGCAGCGGAGGACTGTGAGATTATGTTCCTGGCACTGGACAAGCTGCTTCATCCCTGCCCGCGCTCCTGCTCGTTTCACACGCAGCTCAGCCAGAATATGTATGATCTGATGGGAGAGAAGAACATCCGCCTGATGGAGCGGATTGAGGTTGCTTCGAAATCGACGTTGAGAGAAAAGCTTCTGGCGTATCTGTCGCTGCAGGCACAGAAGCAGGGAGCGAGGTCTTTTACGGTTCCGCTAAGCCGCACGGAGATGGCGCAGTATCTGCAGAGCAATCGGAGTGCGATGACAAGGGAGCTCTCTGCGATGCGGGCAGAAGGAATCCTGGATTTTGACGGGAATACATTTCAGCTGAAGGAATAATAGACAGAACTGCGGCAGTTCATACAGTCATCCATGTAGCAGCGGATGAAGAGTGAACGGCTTATAATCAGGAAGGTAGTTACGATGGAATACAGATCTCTTTCGGATTATCTGAAAGCAGAATACGGGGAAAAGATATACAAGCTTTCACTTCAGACAGGCTGTACCTGTCCGAACCGGGACGGTACGAAGGGCAGCGGGGGCTGCATCTTCTGTTCGGAGGGCGGATCCGGGGACTTTGCGGCAAAGCTTCGTCCGATTGATGAGCAGATTGAAGAAGCGAAAAAAAGAGTGGAGTCGAAGATGGGAAAGCGGAAGGACGGAAGGCCTGCCCGTTACATTGCGTACTTTCAGTCTTTTACCAATACCTACGGAGATACGGACCGCCTGCTCGCTCTGTTTGAAGAGGCACTGCGGCGTCCGGATATTGTCGGACTCAGCATCGGTACCAGGCCGGACTGCATCACAGAGGAGATGCTGGCGGGGCTGGCAGAACTTAACAGGCAGAAGCCGGTCTGGGTGGAACTGGGATTGCAGACCATTCATGAAGAGACAGCAAGGCTGATTCATCGCTGCTATGAGCTTTCAGTGTTTGAAGAAACATACAGCCGTCTGAAGAAGGCCGGCCTGACAGTGATCGTTCATCTCATTCTCGGACTGCCTGGAGAGACGGAAGAGATGATGCTGCAGAGCGTGGATTATCTGGCTAAACTGAATCCGCCGCTTGACGGGGTGAAGCTGCAGCTGCTGCATATCCTGAAAGGCACGAAGCTTGAGGACTATTACAGAGAACAGCCGTTCCATGTGCTGACGCTTAAGGAATATACGGAGCTGATTGTGCAGTGTCTGAGACATCTGCCGGAGAATATCGTGATACATCGCCTGACAGGAGACGGACCGAAGAAGCTGCTTATAGAACCGCAGTGGAGCGCCGATAAGAAGAGAGTGCTGAATACGATTGCAAATGCAGTGAAAGAGGCGGAAAGAACGGTTTGATATTTCAGACAGAGAGCGTATAATTCGAAGAAGGGCTTATCAGAATAATACACATAGGAGAATCAGTATGAAAAGAAATACAGCAATCCGATATCTCGGAACAGGGGCAGCGGTTCTGGCGCTGACAGCATTTTCCGCAACAGCAGCAGTGATGGCTTCAGACGGCTTTGATCCGTTAGACGGCACTTTAACAGTTGAGAATCACACCTACTCATTCCCGTCAACGGTGGACGAGCTCAAAGAAGCAGGCCTGAAGATTGACGCTCCGCTTCTGGGCAATACGGTAAGTGGTTACTTCTATCTGGTGAATGCAGAGGATGGTGAGACATCATTTACGGTTCGGGTTGAAAGAATCAAGAATGTACTGTATGCGACCGGATATGATATTGAGGCTTCAGACGGCAGCGGAATTATTGCCGGCGGAATTGCACTGGATGATATTTCCACAAAGGAACTGACCGGTCAGTTGGAAGATCTGGCTGAAGAGAGCGGATATGAGAATATCGACGTGTATGATACAAGTATCACGGTCTACACAATGGAACATAATAGAACATGGGACATTGACCTGGATGGAAATAAGGTGACCGGCATCTCCTATCACGATGAACTGCTGAAGGAATACGGAATGGAATTCAGTGATTCGACAGCAGCTTCTTCTGAGTCTCCGGCTGAAATTGCCGGAGAGGCCTATAATGAGTTCATCCTGAATGATGCTTATTATGGTGTGGATGCCACTATTCAGGATCTGTTCGACCATGGCTGGAGAGCAACAGAAAAAGACATGGAGACGCTGAAGGGCAAGACCATGCAGCCACAGTATAGTACTGTTTCCGGATTTTATCTCTATAATGGGGAGGGCATGATCTTAGTCAGACCGTACAATTCCGGCGCCCAGACGATTGCGATGAAGGACTGCAATATTGGCAGTATAGAAGTCAGAAAAGAATGGAACTCAGCGCTCACTATGGTGGACGGTCTTACAATTGGATCCACACTGGATGAATTCAGCGCGGTACTCGGAGAAGCGTCCGATACATCTTTTACAGTTCTGGATGGTGTGCGTATCAATCTGGGCTGCACAGATGATAAGGAAAAGACAGTCTGGAAAATTGAAATCAGAAATCACTAAGGAGAATTGGTATGAGAAAGAGACTTGCAAGGCTGCTGACACTGGCAATGACAGCAAGCCTTCTGGCATCGGCATCGGTTGGCGCAGCAGAAAGCGATGAAGCATACGTATACGTTGAAGAGATCAGCGAAGACAATTCTGCAGATGAGGATTTCTACGAGGATTATTATGAAGACGATCAGGATGAGTATCCTGAGGATGAAGTATCAGAGGAAGACTCTGACGAGGATGCCGGCGAAGATGAAGAGGATATGAGCCCTTCTGAAGAGGCGGATGCGGTCAATGCAGAAGACGAAACAGATTCTGCGGCGGAAGAAGTCGAGTGGGGCGAGTACGAGAGTGACGATGCTGCAGAAGCAGTTGCATCCGGAACCTGCGGAACAAAGGTTACCTGGACGCTGGATGCGAAAGGTGTGCTGACAATAGCCGGTAAAGGGGCTATGGCTGATTACGAAGAATGGGGCGCACCATGGTATGACAAACAAACAAAGATCAAAAGCGTCATCATAAAAGATGGTGTTACCTCTGTCGGACGTTGTGCATTTCTTGACTGTACAAATATTGAAAAAGCTGTCATTGCCGGAAGTGTAACGACCCTGGAGTACGGGGCATTCTGTGGATGTTTGAAATTGAAGAAAATTGAAATCCCGAAGGACGTGACATCTATCAGAAATTCTGTATTTTCAGGCTGTACCAGTTTGAGCAGTGTAACGATTCCGGATGGAGTGACAGAGATCATGCACGGGGCATTTTTGGGTTGCAGTAGTTTAAGCAGTGTGAAAATTCCGAAAAGCATGAAGGAAATTGAATATTCTGTATTTCGTGACTGTGACAATCTGAAGTGTGTATTTTATGGAGCAGACCAAAAAGCCTGGAACTCTATTTCAATAGGAATCCAAAATGAGAGCTTAAAGTCAGCGGGAATTCACTATAACGGTGAAGGCCATAAAAAAGGATCCTGGATGGTTATAAAGCCTGCAACATCGAAAGCGACAGGAGTGAGAGCTATACGATGCACCATCTGCCGTACAGTTCTCGAGAAGAAAACGATCGAAAAAACAAAGATGCCCTTCAAAGACGTTCAGGAGAACAGCTCGTTTGGGACCGCGATTGCCTGGGCACAGCAGCAGGGTATAACAGGCGGAATAAATGCGACAACCTTTGGTACGAATCAGAGTTGTACCCGTGGTCAGATTGTCACATTCCTGTGGAGAGCAGCGGGATCACCGGAGCCGAAGAAGAGCGCCGGATTCAAGGATGTAAAAAAAGGAAGTGCGTTCTATAAGGCGGTGTCCTGGGCTGTAGAGAAGGGAATCACGAACGGAATCAATTCTACGACGTTTGGAGTCGATCAGAGTTGTACGCGCGGACAGGCAGTGACCTTTATCTGGCGCTATGCCGGAAAAACAAAGTCAACAAAGACAGTGAGCTTCCGTGATGTACCCAAGACTATGTTCTGCTATGAGGCAGTCAGATGGGCTGTAGAGAAGGGTGTCACCAGCGGAACAACGTCCACAACATTTGCACCAAATGCGGCATGCACGAGAGGACAGATTGTGACGTTCCTTTATCGGTACATGGTGTAAGCGATTTGTATCAATTTCATAATCGACAGTTACGAAGAGCGATCGGTTTACCGGTCGCTCTTTTTTGGGAAATGTTGAGCTTTTTTGGGGCAGGTGATACTATCAATTCAGAGAAGTATTACCAAAAAATACTAAGGAGAACTGGTATGAGAAAGAGACTTTTCTGGCTGTTGACACTGGCAATGACAGCAAGCCTTCTGGCACCGGCAGCAGTTGGCGCAGCTGAAAGCGATGAGGCGTATGTGTACGCTGAGGAGATCAGTGAAGATCCATATGCGGACGAGGAGCTTTACGAGGATCTGTATGAGGACGAACAGGATGAGGAGCCTGAAGATGCAGGGACGGATGGAGCTTCTGATGAAGAACGCAGTGAGACGGATGACGAACTGAATCCTTCTGAAGAAGCCGATGAGGTCAATGCAGAAGACGACACTGACTCTGCAGCGGAAGAGATTGAGTGGGGCGAGTACGAGAGCGACGACGCAGCAGATGCAGCTGCGGTTCAATACAGCGGAACCTGTGGTGACAATCTGAAGTGGCAGCTGTATACGGATGGTTCGTTTGTGGTCAGCGGATCGGGAGCCATGACAGTATATAATAACGGAATTACACCATGGTATTCGTATAGATCGCTGATTAAGAAGGTTACGATTAAGGGCGGAACGAGAATTGCCTCTGCAACATTTAAAAAATGTGAAAATCTGACAACGCTGATCACTTCAAAAACAGTGAAGAGTATTGGTTCACATACATTCATGGGTTGTGAAAAACTGGCATCGGTCACGCTTGCCGCGGGTCTTGAAGAGGTTAATGAAAGTGCATTTTCGGGATGTAAAGCACTGACGACAGTCGTACTTCCGAAAGGGGTCAAAAGAGTCGAAGGTTATGTATTTTCCAACTGTACAAGCCTCACTTCCATTACATTGCCTGATGGAATTACCAATATTGAGTGGTATACATTTGAAAACTGTACCGGTCTTAAGACGGTGAAACTCCCCAAAGGAATTAAAACCGTCGCATGGGGTTTATTTAAAGGCTGTACCGGCCTCGAATCTGTGACGATTCCGACAGGTGTAACCGGTATTGAAGGATATGCATTCTATAAATGCGGGAAGCTGAAAGCGATCTCCATTCCCGAGGGCGTGAAAAAGATTGAAATGGATGCATTTGGTTATTGTGCTGCGTTTAAATCAGTTACAATTCCAAAGAGTGTAACCGAGATAGAAATGTGGGGCTTTGTCGGCTGTACGGGCCTGACAACAGTGACGGTGCGCGAAGGTCTGGAGACTATTGGAGAAGGTGTCTTTAACGGCTGTACTGCTCTGCAGTCAATTACACTTCCGGATACGCTTAAAGAGATTCAGAAATCTGCATTCTATGACTGCGCTGAGCTGCAGACGATTGCAATTCCGGATGCGGTGACAAGTCTTGGAGAGAGCGTTTGAGGGCTGTACTGCACTGCATACCGTATATCTTTCAGGAAGTATCGAAAAGATTGGTCTGTTCGCTTTCAGGAACTGCAAAAAGCTGAAGAATGTATATTATTCTGCGGATTTAGAAGCAAGGAAAAAGATTACTGTCAGTTCCAGGGAAAACAGCGAACTTCTTACGTGCTACTGGCATTACAACTTTAAGCGCTTCCGGGATATCGCTTCCAACAGCCCGTTCGAAGCTGCAATCAACTGGGCAAGAGAGAACGGTATTACAGGCGGCATCAATAAGGAGGGAACGCTGTTCGGACCGGATGAGTACTGCACACGTGGTCAGATTGTGACATTCCTGTGGAGAGCGGCAGGGTCACCATCTCCTGATTGGGAAAGCACGGGATTCACTGACGTGAGCAGTACATCTCCGTTCAAGGGCGCAATCATATGGGCAGTCAGGAAGCAGATCACGAACGGAATGACAGATACATTGTTCGGAGTAAATGAGCCCTGTACACGTGGACAGGCAGTGACCTTCCTCTATCGCTATGCAGGAGAACCCGGCATCGGATCCATCTATCATTTTGATGATGTTGATCAGTACGCATTCTATTCACTGGCTGTTAACTGGGCTGCAACACATGGCATCACCAGTGGAACGTCGGCCACAACATTTTCTCCGGATGCGCCCTGTACACGAGCTCAGATCGTGACCTTCCTGTACAGATTTAATCAGGTAAAGGATAGATGGGGAATGTAATCAGAGAGCGTTTCGGAATTTGCAAAGGAGATCATCTGTGAAGATAGATTATTCTAAAAGCACAATGAAAAAGGTACTAATCATATCCGGCAGCCCGAGAAAAAACGGAAACTCGCAGCTGCTCTGCGAGAAATTTGCAGAAGGGGCAAGAGAGAAAGGACATTCCGTAGAGCTTGTGCGTCTGCAGGACTTGAAAATCGGCTATTGCAGGGCTTGCGATTACTGCATGAATCACGACGGAGTCTGCGTTCTGCATGACGATATGAAGGATTTGATCGAGCGTTACAAACAGGCAGATGTTGTGGTTCTGGCAACGCCGGTGTATTTCTACGGTATTTCCGCGCAGATGAAAACGTTTATTGACCGCATGTATCCGATATGGACGGATCTCGGAACAAAAGAAGTCTACTATATTATCTCAGCAGGTCTGGATGAATCAATTATCAATCGATCTTTGGGTGATCTGGATGGCTTTGTGGAACATCTGAAGTCTTATGAAATCAAAGGTCGTATCTATGCAACCAATGTTATGGGGGCAGGAGAAATAAACGGAACAGCTGTTGTGAATGAAGCGTATCAAATAGGAGCAAATGTTTAAGAGGGGAACGGTATAAGCCGGTACATGAAGTAAACAATCTATATCAATTTCAGAATCAAGTGTTAGTATTATCAGGGGCGATCGGTTTATGCCGGTCGCTCTTTTTTATAAATGCAGCCTGTAGTGTGTGGTATGATGTAAATAGAAAAAGCAGACAGATTGTAATCCTGAGAAAGAT
>JAUNAG010000103.1 GCA_030527685.1 Lachnospiraceae bacterium
GTTCGTTCTGGTGAACACGCTTTCTGCATAGCTCTTTCCCGCGTAGGAATAATACTTATTGACAATCAGATGATAGAGTGAAATTCCCCCGAGGAATCGATTTAAAACAGAAATCAACGGATTGATAAAAAACAGTGTCAGCGGAATCAGCAGCGATGCCGCTCTTACTGCCCGGAAATGATAAAACTCGATTAACAGCCAGATCACCGGAATCATAAAACCGGAGCTGTGAAGAAAAATCGATGATGCCATTAATGCCGCTGCCAATATTCTATAAAACGTTTTTCTTTCTTTCTGAAACCAGATATAGATGCCTGCAAAGCCCCAGATATAGGCCAGATAAAATCGCAGGATAGAAAAGATCATACCGAAGTTGACACAGCAGATGAAGAAAATAAACAGAATAGAAAACTCATCCTTTGTCAGCTTCGCCTGCTTAACGGCATCAAAAAAGATCCACATTGCAACACCGTAGGTTACCGCTATACAAACCGGAACAAAAAGCACAAAAGGAAGATAACTCATTCCGACCATCAGGTAATAAAAAAGCATGGAACCTTCATAGACATACCACAGACGGTCATACGCCGCTGTGATACCATAGGTTTTCATGTAAACGAAAGATTCCCGATAGCGATAGATATCACTTAATGTAGAAGGCTGGTAGCGAAAGGCGAACACCAGAAGCAGAAATGTACTCAGAACGATATAATATTTTACCGGAAAAAGTCTGAAAAACGCCATCAGACTCAATCCTGAAAAAATTCCGACAAGAAACAGCCAGGTCATATCATCTCCATTTTTATTCCACTAAATCTTCGAACTGCCGCAGTGCCGTTTCGTTTCGAAGGGAACAGATCTGCTCACGATCATTCAGCAGCTGCCTGTGAACTGCAGAAAGGCTGGCCGGCTTCTGCAGCAATGCCTGCAGTGTCTGATTCAGCTCCTCCTGCGAATTCCCGCAGACCCATCCTGCATTTCGATTTGTTACCATCTCATCTGCAGACGATGTTCGAACTGTCAGAACAGGCAGTCCAAGAGCGGCAGCCTCGTCCAGTACCAGCGGCGCCGCTTCGTGATAGGAAGACAGAAGCATCAGATCCGCATTCCGCATAAACCGGTAAGGGTTCTCCTGCTCTCCTTCAAATACAACCGCTTCCTGCAGGCCGAGGTCCGCAGTTATTTTCTGAAGATCCTGTTTTTTCGAACCGTCTCCGATCATATGCAGCACTGCAGGTGTTCCGCTGCTGCGGACAGAAGAAACCGCAAGAACCGCTCTCTCCAGTGCCTTCTCGTGAGCAAGACGGCCGACAGTTACAAGATGGATACTTTTATGGTCATACAGAACCGGGTCCTGCAGACTCCGCTTCTGAATACTTTCATAATCATGACTATTATATACGACTGCAGTACGTTCCGCCAGTTCAGGCATAATCGAAAGGAATGCATCTCTGCACCCCTCCGAGCAGGCTGCAATGCGGTCAAACTGCGTATATAATTTATTGTTCAGCGGATGGTTTCCTCCGCAGTTTCTGTAATCACAGTGCAGAAAGGCAATCTTTTTCTCAGCCTGCACATGCTCTAAAACAAATTCATTCACTCCTCCATAAAAGGAATGAATATTGCCGTTGTGAAGATAACTGATGGCAGCATCATACTGCTCTTCCAGTGTGTTTTGCGTCCATTTCAAAAGGCGCATCGCAGCAGGACGTCCGAATAATTTTGAAACTGCCGCAAGTCCGCCCCGGATAAAAGTCTCGTTCAGGTTCCTGCACTCTCCCTGGCTGATTCCGAGATACCTGTAAGCAGAATCCGCTTTCAGCAGTCTGATACCCGACGGAAGCTGTTCCATATAAGCTCCGCAAGGTTCAAAGAGAAGAAGTGTCACCTCGTAACGTTTTTCAATCAGATGCAGCAGACTGCACAGACTTTTCTGTACCCCGCCCACCTTCATATTGTTGTTGACAATGAGAATCTTTTTCATCGGAAACTCCTGTCTTATCTGTTTTTCTGATACATGGCATATGAAATCTTTTTCGGATAACTGCGGTATCCCGCAATTAATAGTTGCATACGCCTGCGCCGGGACAGATCGCTGTATCTTCCGAATTTCCGCGATACATAGATCAAATAAGCCGGTGCTGATATCGGAAATGCATGTCTTGCAAATGCACCCCGGTCAAAAAAGTATTTTTCGTTATATCCGTCAAAACATGTTGAGACATCCTTGCTGGTTGTTCCAAGAATATAATGATAAGTGTAAAGCTTCAGACCTTTTCTGAAACACTGAAGAATAAAGTCCGTATCCTCTCCCAGGGAATAGATACTGCCTCCACCGAATAATTCCGAAAAACGAATCCCCGCTTTTTTGATGCTCTCATTCCGAACAGCAATCACATAGGTTCCGTAACGCATAGCCTTGTAGACATGAAGCTTCTCTGTTTTCGGAAGTCTCGTTTTATAGATACGCCCGTTTCTGGCATAGTGATTCCCGAATATAATAATATCAGCTTTCGGAAGCTGTTTAAATGCCTGCAGTACACGCTCTCTGGCATCTTCCGCATAAACCATGTCCTCATCTGCAAACAGCAGAATCTCTCCGCAGGCATGTTCCAGTGCCAGATTCCGGTTTTTCCCGACCCCACGTTCTGTTGTTGTAAACATCCGCGCCTTATAATCCGAAAAGCACAGTTCTACATACTCTTCTCTCTCAGCCTGGTTGGCATAGAAGATATCACAATGTACATTCATCTCCTTAAGCTTTGAAAAGTCCTTCTGGTGCATCGCAGCACAAAGGATTTCCAGTTCCGGCTTTCCGTTTCTCATAAAGACTCCTGCTCCATAACATGGTTACATGAAGCAGCAGCGGAAACCTGTTTCACAAGTTTCCGCTGCATGCTGTTACATTACTGAATCATCTTTCCGTCATCACCGAACTGATAACTCTTTGCCGGAAGCAGTCCGTTTGTAACAGACGCCCAGTAAGATCTTCCGTGGATGACTTCTCCGTTTGAGGTTCTGACGTAATAATAATCGTCTCCGATCTTGATCAGACCCTTCGGCGCAATCTTGCCGTTTTCATAATAATACAGGCTACCGTTCTCGCTGACAATTCCGTCCTTGCCGACCGTTTCATCCGGATTTGTCGGCGGATTAATCATCTTGCCGTCTGAGTCGAAGGAGTACTTGCCCTTCGGAAGCAGATCATTTGTAACGGTTACCCAGTAAGATCTGTCATGTACGACTTCACCGTTGGAGGTCTTGACGTAATAGTAATCTGTTCCGATCTGGATCAGACCGGCCTTGGAAATCTCTCCGTCAACATAGTAATACAGGCTGCCCTTTTCTTCCACAATACCGTTCTTTGCAGGAATAATCAGTTTGCCGTCTGCATCGAATTCGTATCGTCCTTCACGCAGCAGATTGTTTGTAACGGATACCCAGTAGGTTCTGCCGCAGATCAGCTCTCCGTTAGAGGTTCTGGCGTAATAATAATCACCGTCTCTCTCAAAGAGTCCTCTCGGAATTCGAACACCGTCAATGTAGTCGTACTTCTTTCCGTCGATCTCGTGAATGCCATGCCAGCTTGTATCGTCGTGGCAGATGATGCCATCCTCTCCAAACGGATACTTGATGCCTTCCGGAAGTTCAAGACCGTTGTTCTTTACAACCTTAAAGTCAGTTCCCTGATCAGAAGCACGGACTGCCTTATTGGTTTCATCGAAGTAATAATATACATCTCCGACCTTTTTAAGACCGGCATATTCAGCAACGCGTCCGTTCTCAACCCACAGAATGTCTTCGCCGTCCTCATAAAGTCCGTTCAGATCACTCCGGAAGATTCCCGTCTCCTTGTCAAAGACAAAGGTTCCGTACTCGTCTCCACCCTGCTCCTTCACAGTATTCAGGCCCTTTACGATATAACCTTCTGTGTTGAAGTAATAGGTGCTGCCATCAATTTCTGCCCACTCTTCGAAGTATTTCTGCTTGCCGTTTTCGATGTAGGTCTTACCCTTCTCATCTTCAACCCAGCCTGTGATGCCTGTTTCTTCGAATTCAGCGGAATAGGTTACATCGCCGGTTACAGCAGCGACTTCCGGAGCCCATCCTGTGAATGTGAACGTATGCCACTTCTTGTCATTTCTGACCGGTGTGGCTCCGTTGTAGCTCGGAACAGTGCCTTCTTTTACAAGCGTATCTTTCTGCAGTATGTCACCGTTGTAGTTCTGCCAGGTGACTGTAAAGGCGATTCTCTTCTTCTCAAACTGAGCTGTGTAAGTAATATCTTCTGTGACAAGCGTATCGTCTGTGATCTCCGGACTCCAGCCTGTAAATGTGTAGGAATACTCTTCATCAGACTCCTTTGTCGGCTCGTCGTTCGGATAAACCGGCTGTGTACCATAAGCAGTCGGTACTACAAGGCCTTCATCCTCATCACTGAGCTTCCATGTCACATTGTACTCTCTGGGTTCCGAACTGAAGACTGCTGTGTAAACAGCATCTCCGCTTACAGCTTTGAGCTCCGGTGTCCAGCCTGTATGGCTGTAGGTGTGTTCGGCATCACTGTCCTTTGTCGGTGTTTCACCACTGTAAACCGGTGTTGTTCCGTAAGTCAGTGTCTCAGTCTTCAGAACTGTGCCGTCCTCATTCTGCCATGTGATCGTATACTCGTTCAGCGTTTCAGTGAAAACTGCTGTGTAGGTCTTATCACCTGTTACAGCTTCTACTTCGCAATCCCAGCCGCTGAAGCTGTATGTATACTGTGCATCAGCAGGCTTTGTCGGCTCTGCACCCTTATATTCCGGTGTCTTTCCGTAAGCAACCTTTGCAGCAACCTGCAGAACAGTGCCGTCCCAGTTCACCCATGTGATGTCATATTCATTGACTGCACTTGTATAAACTGCTGTGTACTCAGCTTCGCCCGTTACTTCTGTAAGCTCCGGTGTCCAGCCTGAGAAGGTGTAGGTGTATTCTGCATTGCCATCCTTAACCGGTGTCTCGCCTGTGTAAACCGGCTTCTCACCGTACGGTACCTTCTTTGTCTCAAGAACAGTGCCGTCTTCATTCTTGAATGTCACTGCATATTCTTTACGTTTTTCCTCAAATACGGCCTTAAAGGTCATATCACTCTGAACTGCCTTCAGCTCCGGATCCCAGCCGCTGAATGTATAGCTGAATTCAGCTGTCTCTTCTCTTACCGGTTCCTCGCCCTTGAAGGACGGGACTTCGCCGTATGCAACAGTCTCCTCGGCAAGAGTTGTGTCATCGAAGTTCTTCCAGACTACCTTGAAGGTCTTCTTCTCCCACTGTGCGTAAAGAACAGTATCCTCTTCGAATGTCACTGCAGCTCCATCCGCATAAGCATCGCCGCTTCCGTCTGCTGCTGTATTCCATCCCTTGAAGTCATAGCCTTCACGAGTGAATGCGTTAGCTGTCAGAGTAGTTTCTTCATTGCTCTTGGAAGTGAGTTCTTCCATCTCGCCGGTGCCTTCGTTGGCGTTGAACGAGATCTTGATCTCCTTGTCGGCTGCAGGCTCTGTTGTAGACCATTTGCCTGTGCTCTTATCGTAATAATAAGTAGTGCCTGCTTCAGTACCAGCCGTTTCTGTATAGCTGTCGTCAGCATTGTGAAGCTTTACAGAAGTGATCGGAATAGTTACTTTCGTACTATTATTCTCATACTGCTGAGTTGTTGTCTCTGTACCGGCTGCAGATTCAAATGTGAATTTACCTGTTCCTGCACTGCTGGTGATATTTGCTCCGCTTTCTGTTGTATAGACAGAACCGGAAGCTTTTACTTCACCATTCAGATCAATCAATGCATCCTTTAAGTCACCAGCAGTACGATTTTTCGCTTTTGACCGGGCATAAGGGACTGATATAAGCTTCGCGCTCATTGTATAATTTCCCCACTGGTCTGAGTCGTACACGTAAATCTTCTTGCCTGATGCAACCTTCATCGTAACGTCCCGATCCACAACGACCTCTGCGCCTGGCTGAAGTGCCAGCGACTGACTGAGTGTCGTTGTTCCTGAATGCAGTCTGATTGAGATATTGCTGTTGATCGGAAGATTAAAATTCGATGAGTTTATCGTTGCGGTTGCCACTTTCACTGTCAGATTCTTCAGTTCTGAATCACCGTTAATATCAAGATGCAGACGGTCATGAGCCCCGTCATAGGTCTTTGTGATGCTGGCTCCGCTGCCAAGCTTGAACATACCATCAGCACCGATGAATTCAACATCTGTAGAATAAGCTCCGCCCATCGCATAGAGGGAAGAATAGACCTTCTCTGTCGCACCGGCTTCCAACGTCATCGGCACTTCCACATTCTGTACGTAATACTGAGAGAACGGGAAGATCGGGCCGCTTGCAAGATTACTTGTTGCAGTACCACCACGGAAATCTGTAATCTGGAAGTTTTCATATACCTTAGATCCGCTTCGTGCATTTACTCGTCCTGATCCAGAAATAAATCCCCAGGCATATAAAGCACCGCCATCGAGAACTTCAATGGAACTTCCACTGTCCATCTTCACAAAGCCGTATTTTCCTGACGGAGAACCGCCGTAATTTTGGCCACCAGGTGCTGCAGCATGTTTTGCACTGACACTCATGGCACCTGCAATCTGAATAGATGCTCCGGATGCCATTGTAAGTGTGCGGTATGGCGATGGGCTCGTATAGCTATTCGGTGTATTAGCAGGCTCCGTCGTATAGCATGTACCTGCATCATCAAACGGAATCAGCAGTGTAATGCCATTCGGAATCGCATAGGATCCTGCCGGAAGTGTTCCATCGCTGACCAGAGTAATCTTGTTAGCTTTTTTGCTCTGGGCAAATGCAACAGCCTCATTCAGGTCAGCAAACTGACTTCCTGCCGTCTCAAAAATCGCACTGTCATTTGATACGAATCTGGCAGTGACCGTCTGCGCCTGATCACTCTTGTAGGAAAAGTTCTGGTTTGAAGACAGTGAAGCGCTTTTTGTTACACTGTACCAGTCCAGGAACTTATATCCTTCTGCCGGTTCTGCTGTCAGAGAATAGGCTTCTATTGATCTGCCTGTCATGGAAGTTTCTTCTGTAATCGATGTACCGTTAACAGAATAGGAGCCATTCTCTGCAGTTGCAAAAGTTGTGGAAACCTCTACATCTGCAACTAATGAGATACTACTGATCACTGCCTTTGTACTATAGTCTCCCTTTTGTGTTCTCAGAACTATAGACACGGCATCACCATTGCCAAGTGTCTTCTCAAAAGTACCGGTTGCAGGCACCTCATTTCCATCAATTGTGGCACTTCCACCATTCAATGTCAGCACATAATCAAAAGAAAGAATTGCTTCAGTACTCTTATTATTTGTCAAGGAAAGTGTTGCTGTCCCCGCTGAAGAACTGCAGGCTCCATTAGATCCTGTTGCAGTCAAAATTATAGAATTTCCACTTGCTTTAGCATCCCCTTCATAGGAACCGCTAAGCCCGTCCACTGTCAGCCCACTCAAAGCTGTTGCAGCTGCTACAGGCAATGCCGTAACCGGCATCATGGATATAACCATAAAAGCCGCCAGCATAATGGAAAGATACCGCTTTAATATATTTTTAAGCATGCTTGTATCCTCTTTTCTTTAAACGTTTCTCAAGCTCAGCATAGATACTCCATCCGATTGCGATTGATACCAGTGCCCAGATATGTCCCATGTGAATCCATCCAAACGGGCTGTTCTCATCCCGAAGCCATTCAATCACAAACCGGAAGCAGCCGTATGCCATCAGATAAATCGGATAATTCCTTCCCTTGCTCTCCCTTTTCCATACAGAACGTGCAAGGAAGAACATGATGATGATATAAAAGATAATTTCCGTCTGGCGTGTCGGATATCGTAAATCTGTCGTTCCCGGAATAATCTTTCCGCGGCAGCAGCCGGACAGAATGCAGTTAATTCTCGCCGATAACAGCGAGATCAGCATGACCGGTGTAAAAATATCAAACACATCCTTTCGCTCCTGCTTCAGCACCTTTGCACCAATGAAGTAAACAAGCGGCATAAAAAACACGGCGCCGAAAAGACTCATCTTGCCTGCATTGTCCAGATTTAAAGTTTCAAGGACTGCAAAGCATTTTACAGAAGCGACTCCGAGCAGCGTATGCAAAACAGCAATGAAAGGAAGAAAGCCGCTGTGAATACGGAGCTCTGTGCGGAACTGATACAGCCAGAAGAATGTCAGTACAGTTGCTCCGCTGAGAAGCAGAAACAGTGTATGATTCTGTATCCATTGCATCATCTGCTGTTTTTCCTCTCGTTACTGTAATACAAGGAAGGACATCTCATCCTCCTGGAAGTAGCGGTATGAAGCCGCTTCTTCTGTCTTCTGTGCATGAATTGAGCTTGAGAAAAGCTCTTCTCCCGATACGGAAGTCAGATCGTAATCCACCTCGATGGAAGCTGCTCCCGTGAACATTGTCTCACCGGAAGCCTTCCATTCTGCGGATACATTTCCATCATCACCGGCAGAAAGCTTTGCGGCAATCTCTTCTTCTGCTTCTTCACCGGTTCTGGTAACAGCAAGTTCTGCAGCACCGTCTGCTGCTGCAGCTGCCTTCACTGTACCGTCTTCCTCAAAGCGCACAGTTACGGAAGTGGTCACTTCTGTCTTCAGAAGCAGGGCTGTCTTTTCTGTTCTAATTTCAAGCTGCCTTCCTTCCGGGATTCCTGCAAAGGAATACTGCTCAGCACCTGCAATCCAGTACTGCTTTAATACAGATTCTGTACCGGTCACTTCCGTCAGTTCAAGTCCTGCTGTCTCCAGTACAGAAACCGATGCGTCAGTAGTAATCAGAAGGTCACCCTTTGCAAAGTGCTCTTCTTCTGTCATCTCTTCCGCAACACTCTCCACTGTGCTCTCTGCAAGTACTTCAGCGGAATCTGTTTCTCCCGCAGCTTCGGGCTCGGGTCTTTCTGATTCTGCTGTCACTTCCGGTTCTTCATCGTCTTCCGGGTAATCCTCATCGGATGCTTCTGCATCCTCATCTGTCACATCCGGAAGTTCCTCGTGAAGATCATCTGAGAAGTCTGTATCATCCTCTTCATAATCTTCTTCCGACGGAAAAGTCTCCTCCATCAGCACTTCCGCAGCACTGTCGGCTGCCGGTACTCCGACCGGCATGCCTGACAAAGCTACAGAGACCATCACTGCCGACATGGCAGCTGTCCATAAACGTTTTCTTCTCATCTCTCAGCTCTCCATTCTTTCACTGATCTCATCGGATGCCATTATTTCACCTGCATCTTTCCGTCATCATCGAACTGATAACGGCCGGCAGGAAGCAGTCCGTTGGTTACTGTAATGTAATAAGCACGAGAATGTATCACCTCAGAATTAGAGGTTCTGACATAGTAATAATCCTCTCCGATCTTGATCAGACCGGCCGGAGTTCTGACGTCATTGACGTAGTAGTAAAGACCGCCGTTTTCTGAAACAATTCCGTTCTTCACT
>JAUNAG010000104.1 GCA_030527685.1 Lachnospiraceae bacterium
AGCAAAGCATCTCATGTGCATCAAGTCTAATTTAACAAGAAATACAGCCTGATTTTTGGCATTGACTTTAGCACTGTAAAATACTAAAATTGGATAGCGAATAACAACAATGTCATACAGAGGAGGTTATTATGAATATGAAGAAGTTTTTATCTGTGTGCGCTGCCGGACTGACAGCAATTGCTCTTTCCGCATCCTTCGTACCTGCAGAGGCTGATCAGGTAGCTACAATTCAGGCTGCCGGAAAGGTTGTCATGTCAACCAATGCAGAGTTTGAGCCGTTTGAATACAAGGACAGCAACGATATCGTCGGTATCGATCCGGAAATTGCTGCCAAGATCGCTGAGAAGCTTGGAGTTGAGCTGGAGATCACAGATATCGCATTCGATTCTCTGATTCCGAGCATGAACAAGGGCAAGGCTGATTTCATCGCAGCAGGCATGACAGCAACAGAAGAGCGTTCCAAGAACGTTGATTTCTCTGTTCCGTATTTCAATGCCTCCCAGTCCATCATTGTTCTTGCTGACAGCGAGATCAAGTCCAGAACAGATCTGAACGACAAGACAGTCGGCGTACAGCAGGGTACAACAGGCGATATCTACTGCACAGACGAAGACGGAACAAGCGACATCAAGGTTAAGGATGTCAAGCGTTATTCCAAGGGAATGGATGCTGTATCCGATCTGATCGCAGGCCGTGTCGATGCAGTTGTCATTGACGATTTCCCGGCTTCCAAGCTTGTTGAGAAGAACCCGGAAAAGCTTGTCAAGCTTGATGAGGCTATGACAGAAGAAGAGTACGCTATTGCTATGCCGAAGGGCTCCAACCTGAAGGAAGTTGTCGATCAGGTTATCACAGAACTGCAGGAGAGCGGCGAACTTGATGCCATCGTAAGCAAGTACATTGAGGTTGAAGGCGTTGAGAGTGAAGCTGAAGCTTCCAAGTAAAACACTGAAGTTTTCAGGTAAAGATTCAACCTTTATTGCATCAGATAATTCTAAAAAAGAATGATCAAAGCCGGAACGCCCTGGCGTTCCGGTTCTGATCGCTTTAAGCAAAAAAAGACAGGAGAATTGCTTAATGAGCAATCTGGCTCAACAATTATACGATGATTTTATTGCCAAGCAGAGATATATGTATCTGGTTGACGGTCTGAAGAACACAATCCTGATCACATTCTTTGCTCTTGCAATCGGTGTGGTTCTGGGTGTTCTGATCGCGCTGGTTCGCGTCTCTTATGCACAGGCTGAAAAGAAAAGCATTCCGCTCCGTATCATGAATCTGATCTGCGGACTGTATCTGACCATCATCCGCGGAACACCGATGGTTGTTCAGCTGATGATTATGTACTTTGTTATCATGTCTGCAGGCCAGCCGCTGACGATTGCCATTCTTTCCTTCGGTATTAATTCCGGCGCTTATGTAGCCGAGGTTATCCGAAGCGGTATTCAGTCAGTTGACCGCGGCCAGAGAGAAGCAGGCCGCTCACTCGGACTGAACGGCAGACAGACTATGGTACGCATCATCCTGCCGCAGGCATTTAAGAATGTTGCTCCGGCAATTTTCAACGAGTTTATTATGCTTTTGAAGGAAACCTCCGTAGCAGGCTACGTCGGCATTCAGGATCTGACTAAGGGCGGTGATATCATCCGCTCTATCACCTATGATGCCTTCCCTCCGCTGATCGCGGTCGCACTGATTTATCTTGTGATCGTCATCTGCCTGACACAGGTTCTTCATCATATTGAAGGGAGGCTGGCAAAGAGTGACCTCAGATAACAACATCAAGCAGTCCAATGAGCCGATGATCAAAGTTCGCCGTCTGTATAAGTCTTTTCATAATGCCAGCGGCGATGTAGAAGTTCTGAAAGGAATCGATATTGATATTCAGAAAGGTGAAAAGGTTGTTATCGTCGGACCTTCCGGATCCGGAAAGAGTACCTTCCTTCGCTGCATGAATCTTCTGGAACAGCCGACATCCGGAGAAATCTGGTTCGACGGCCAGTTAATCACAGCACCGAAGATCAATATTGATCAGGTGCGCGCACAGATGGGCATGGTGTTCCAGCACTTTAATCTGTTCCCGCATCTGACTGTCATGCGCAATATCACACTTGCGCCGACACTGCTGAAGCTTCAGACAGAGAAGGAAGCTAAAAGCAATGCCGAAAGGCTTCTGGAAAGAATTGGCCTTATAGAGAAAGCCGATGCCTATCCGAATCAGCTTTCCGGCGGTCAGAAGCAGAGAATTGCCATTGTCCGTTCTCTTGCAATGAATCCGAAAGTTATGCTTTTTGACGAGCCGACCTCCGCACTTGATCCGGAGATGGTCGGTGAAGTTCTTGAAGTTATGAAAGAGCTGGCAAATGACGGCATGACAATGGCCGTTGTCACTCATGAGATGAACTTTGCCAAAGATGTGGCAAGCCGCGTTCTGTTTGTAGATGACGGAAGAATTCTGGAAGAGAATACTCCGCAGGAGTTTTTCAATAATCCGCAGAATCCGAGAACATGCGACTTCCTTTCAAAGATTCTGTAAGACTAATCAATCTGTCTTGCCCGGTATGAACATATTAAATTGCTGCTAGAGGAGCTTGAGATGAGTAATAAGATGAACACACCTGCTGTGGACAGCCTGTTTGAGGCAATCCTTTCATTAGAAAATATAGAAGAATGCTATGCTTTCTTTCTGGATGTCTGTACGATGAATGAGATCTCATCTCTGTCGCAGCGCTTTGAAGTGGCCGGCATGCTGAGAGATCATAAGACCTACCTCGATATTTCCGAGAAAACAGGTGCTTCAACTGCTACAATCAGCAGAGTCAATCGTTCCCTGAACTACGGAAATGACGGATACAAAATCGTCTGGGATCGTCTTGCAAAAAAGGATGAATAAGTATTAAAAAAACGCCGGATCTTAATCCGGCGTTTTCTGCTTTCCAGAATCTTTTTTATCATGCTCACTGAAGTAGACACGCATTTCATCGGCCACCTCTTCAATGAGTTTTTTCTTCACATACACATCAAAGGAGAGCAGACAGATGAAAGAAAAGAGCTGCAGGTATTCCTGATCCTTTTCATCGATATCGGCAAAGGTTGATTCGGCTGCCTGCCAGCGGCGCATAAGATCCTTTGTCATGTAGCCTGTCTGTCCCTTTACAAGCTGGAATACTTCTTTATAAATCTCATTCAGAGACGGATCTTCTCCGGACTGAAAATGCTTGTTTTTCATCGGTTCCAGCAGTGTCTGAATATCGCTGATGGACAGGAAGTCCTTCAGATAATAAATATAAATCAATAACAGAATGTGATCCCTTGAGTATTTCTTTTTCTCAGGCGGGGGAATCAGTTTGTTTTTGGCATAGTTATTGATCATGGTTTTAGTCAGGATTTTTTCATCCGGGTACCGCTTGCAGTCGGAAAGCTTTGCATCCATGAATGTTGTAATCTGATCCATGTAGAGCGGAATGTCCGGAATATCATCCGGTGCAATATAACTGAACTGGCTGAATTCCTTCAGAACAGCCTTCAGCGTTGACCTTGTGTGATCGTTCATGTCAACCTCCTTTGCAGATGATACTATCATATAGTTTTCAGAACCATAACACAAGTAAAAAAATTGGCTTCTTGTTCCACATGAAGCTCTCTGTTATAATTATTTGGTCTCAAAAATATATGCAAACTTAAATTAGAGTATATGGAAAAAGAAGCGATTCTGAATCAATTAAATAAAGAACAGGGAGAAGCAGTTCTTGCGGCAGAAGGTCCGGTGCTGATTCTGGCCGGAGCCGGATCAGGCAAAACACGCGTTCTGGTTCATCGAATTGCCTATCTGATCGATGTGCTGCACGTATCTCCGTTTCATATTCTTGCTATCACCTTTACCAACAAGGCGGCAGGAGAGATGCGGAACCGTGTCGATGCGATCATCGGAAACGGCGCAGAGGATGTCTGGGTCAGTACCTTTCACTCCTTATGCGTGCGGATTCTGAGACAGAATGCCGAGCTTCTCGGCTATACACGCTACTTCAGCATCTACGATTACGATGATCAGGTCACACTGATGAAGCAGCTCTTTAAGGCGCGCAATATCGACACAAAGATGATGAAAGAGAAGGCTGTGCTTTCCAACATCTCGCACGCAAAAGACGAGCTGATCTCTCCGGAGAAGTACGCACTGCTGAACAAGGACTTCTACGGAAGCCGCGTCAGTGACCTCTATACAGCGTATCAGAACGCACTGAAAGACAGCAATGCGATGGACTTTGACGATCTGATCTGCAAGACCGTCGAGCTTTTTGAAAAATATCCTGATGTACTGGAACGTTATCAGGACAGGTTTCAGTTCCTGATGATCGATGAGTACCAGGACACCAATACGGCGCAGTTCCGCTTTGTCAGCCTCCTTGCCGACAAATACCGCAATTTATGCGTTGTCGGTGATGACGATCAGAGTATTTACAAATTCCGAGGTGCAAACATCCGTAACATTCTGAACTTTGAGAAGGTGTATCCGGATGCGCATGTCGTCAAGCTGGAGCGGAATTACCGTTCAACAAAGAACATTCTTGCGGCAGCCAACGAGGTCATCAGCAATAACAAGGGCAGAAAACAGAAAAAACTCTGGACCGAGCACGAAGAAGGCGAAAAGGTAGCACTTCGAAGATTCAACAACGGCTTCGAAGAAGCAGAATATGTCTGCGGCGAAGTGACAAAGGCAGTCCGCCAGGGAACAGCTTCCTATAAGGATTTTGCCATTCTTTACAGGACCAATGCACAGTCCCGTCTTTTCGAAGAAAAACTTCTTCTGGCAAATGTCCCGTATAAGATTGTAGGCGGTGTCAATTTCTATTCCAGAAAAGAAATCAAGGATATGCTCGCCTATCTGAAAACGGTCAACAATGCCGTCGATGATCTTGCAGTTCGCAGAATCATCAATATTCCGAAACGAGGAATCGGTGATACGACCATTTCCAAGCTGGCGGAATATGCCGAATTTGGCGGGATCTCACTGTTTGATGCCGCCTGTGAAGCAGAGCAGGTGACATCCGTTTCCGCTGCAGCCAGAAAGAAGGTCCTCGGATTCTCCGAGTTCATCAGAACACTGCGGACCAGAAGCGAATATATCAGTGTCTCCGACCTGCTGAAAGAGATCATTGAGACAACCGGCTATGTTGATGCACTGAAGGCCGAAAATACGGAAGAGTCTCTGGCCCGCGTTGACAATATCGATGAATTGATCAATAAGGCTGTCCAGTATGAAGAGATGCATGAAGAGAGCACACTCTCAGGCTTCCTGGAAGAAGTAGCTCTTGTCTCTGATATTGATTCCGTCGAAGAAGACGATAACCGTGTGCTTCTGATGACCCTGCATTCCGCAAAGGGTCTGGAGTTCCCGTTCGTCTTCCTTGCCGGTATGGACGAAGGAATCTTCCCGAGCAGCATGTCGATCAATGCAGAGGATCCGGAGGACGAGATCGAAGAGGAGCGTCGTCTTGCCTATGTCGGCATCACGCGTGCGCAGAAGAAACTCACGCTGACCTGCGCCAGAGAGCGTATGATCAGGGGAAATGTTGTGTCCAACCCGATGTCCCGCTTTGTCCGGGAGATTCCCCGCGAGCTGGTGGATCTCGGCTACGATGAAAGCAGTTCATCGAGAAGACCGATGAATCTCTCCGGCAAAGGTTTTGACAGAGGGATGCGCGAGGCGATCACCTCACGCCCGACCTTCGGAAAGAACTTTGAAGAAGAGCGGCCTTTTGTACCGACCGAGACCCGCACCGCAGCCGCAAGACCGTTTGCGCTGAAGAAAAAGCCTGTCTGCAGCACGGTTGCCGGAAGCACTTCCGGTGCAGCACCCGGAAAGGCACCGTCTTATCAGACCGGTGACAGGGTTCGTCACGTCAAGTTCGGCATCGGCACCGTCACGGAAATCACGAAGGGGGCCCGTGACTATATGGTGACCGTGGACTTCGATACATGGGGTAAAAAGAAGATGATGGCAGGCTTTGCCAATCTGACAACAGAATAATAAAAGGGGAAAAAGATATGAAAAAACTTGTAACAGGCATACTTCTTGCCATTGCCGTTGCACTTCTCGCCGGCATTATCTTTCTGACAACTGTGATTCTCAAGCAGGACCGTATTGCAGGAGAGGGCAGAAATACAGCCGTAACGGCTTCCGTACAGGAAAATACAGAAACTGCATCCCAGGCAGCAGATTCTTCCGCAGCTGATCTCAATGCTGCTTCCACAGCTGAGCTCACTGCAGCTGAACTCGCAGCTGTCACAACAGATTCTTCTGCTTCTGCTGCAGCTGAATCCGTCGCTGAAAATGTACAGGCTGCCGATACTGCAGCTGCTGAAAGCGCAGCAGCCGTCACAGAAACAGTAGAGGCAGATTCTGTAAACAGCAATACTCTGTACGCAACCACCACCGTCAATGTACGCGGTGCGGCCAACACAGAAGGTGAGAAGCTCGGCCAGCTGATCTCTGGACAGGAAGTCACAAAGACAGGAGAAGAGGGCGAGTGGACTCAGATTGACTACAACGGCCAGACTGCATTTGTCAAAACAGAATTCCTTTCCACTGAGAAGACCACACTGCGCACCGACTGGGATCTTGCATCACTTTCAACGGAAGCAGTCAACTTCGGTTATTCCAGTGCCAACAGAGATGAGCGCAATATTCCGACAGACTGGGCTTATTACGACAATCACTGGGGTGAATTCGCTGTCAAGTGGATCGGCGATACCTCCAAGAACACAATCTATCTGACCATGGATGAGGGCTTCGGCAACGACAACACCATTACGATCCTCAACACACTGCGTGAGAAGAATGTCAAGATCACCTTCTTTGTCACAAAGAACTTTGTTGATGACAGACCTGAACTCGTTCAGGAGATGCTGAATGACGGCCACCAGCTCGGCAACCATACCTGCACACATCCGAATATGGCAGCACTTTCTCTGGATGAGCAGAATGATCAGATCATGACTCTGCAGAATCTCGTGAAGGAAAAGTTCAACTATGACATGAAGTACTTCCGTTTCCCGCAGGGTATCTTCAGTGCCGAGACACTCGGTCTTGTCAACAACCTGGGAATGGAAACTGTCTTCTGGTCTTATGCATATAATGACTACGATGAAGACAACCAGCCGGATGTTGCAGAGTCTCTGGATAAGGCTTTAAATGCTCTTCATCCGGGTGCGATCTACCTGCTTCACGCAAGCTCCGATACCAATACAGCTTTCATCGGCGATTTCATCGACGGAGCGAGAGAGCGCGGCTATGAATTCGGAGAGCTCGTATTCCTTGGCTGATCCTGAAGTTTGCAATCTATATGGCAATTCATCAGGAGTAGTGCTATAATATACCTAATCATTTTTCAGAGAGGAAGGTACTGTTTATGAGAGACAAGCTCGATGAGATTCTGGCTGAAGTCAAGAAGCAGGATAAGAAAAAGAGCGGCCTTACCAAGCTTCTTGCTGTAGTCGGCATCATTACAGTTGCTGCTTTACTTGCATACGCAATTTACAAGTTCTTCACACCGGACTACCTTGAAGACTTCGAAGATGATTTTGAGGATGACTTCGATGACTACTTCGAGGACGAAGATGAAGCTCCGGAAGAAGAAGCTGCCGAAGAGGAAGCTGTTGAAGAATCTGCTTCTGAAGAAACAGCTGAAGAGGCATCTGAGGAATAAAACAAGCAAAAAAGCGTCCCGGCGTGAGCCGGGACGCTTTTTAGGACATCAGGAAAATGCAACTGATTGTCTGTCATGTTCAATTAGAAAAGATAGAGAGAAGAGAATTTATGAAACGTAAAGATATCGGCAGCGCTGTGATTGATCGGGTTGACTATCCGAATAAAGGACATTTTCATATCGAGGAAACCGGCGAAAGAGGCATCGTAAAAAACACCGTCCCCGGACAGAAGGTTCTGTTCAGAGTCTTCAAGAATAAAAACCACTGCCTGCACGGACATCTTCTGGAGGTCCTGGAACCGTCACCGCTGGAAACACGTGAACAGCTCTGCGCGAACTTCGGCCGCTGCGGCGGCTGTCTCTACCAGACCGTTCCGTATGAAAAGCAGCTTGAAATCAAAGAGGAGCAGGTGCAGAAGCTCCTGCAGCCGGTTCTGGAAGAGGACACTGTATTTGACGGTATCAAGGCAAGCCCGCGTGAATTCTCTTATCGTAATAAGATGGACTATTCCTTCGGCAATGAAGAGATCGACGGTCCGCTGACCTGCGGCATTCATCGCATTCGTTCACGCTATTCCGTCCTGGACGGCAGCACCTGCGTTCTGGCTCATGAGGATCTGCGAAAGATCTCCGCTGAGATCCGTGAATACTGCGCCGAGAACAATCTGCCCTTCTATAACAAGCTGAAGCACGAGGGCTATCTCCGCTATCTGATGATGCGCCGCTCGGAAACAACCGGTGAGATCCTGCTTGTCCTTGCAGCCTCCACACAGATGACTCATGACTTCACACCGCTTGCAGACCGTCTGCAGAAGCTTTCTCTGGAAGGAAAAATCGTTGGATTCTTCCTTGCAGACGATGACCGCTACGCCGATGCACTGATTCCGGATGAGCTTCACTGCCTCTTCGGTCAGGATTATTTCTACGAATACATCCTTGGACTTCGCTTCAAGATTACACTGTTTTCCTTCTTTCAGACGAACACGAAGGGAGCAGAGGTTCTCTATGAAACAGTTCGCAGCTATGTCAGAGCTTCTTCTGAGAAAGAGAAGCCTGTGATTTACGATCTCTACTGCGGAACCGGAACGATCGCGCAGATGCTTGCACAGGAGGCTGAAAAGGTTTACGGCATCGAAATTATTCCGGAGGCTGTAGAAGCAGCAAAGCACAACGCAGAAGAGAATCAGCTGACAAACTGCACCTTCTATGCAGGTGACGTATTCGAAACGCTTCCGGAGATCCCGGAACGCCCGGATTATATCATCCTCGACCCGCCGAGAGAAGGTGTCCATGACAAAGCTCTGAAGAAGATCATCGATTACGGCATCACCAGCATGGTCTATGTCTCCTGCAAGGCATCCAGCCTTGTAACAGATATGGAGTTCCTGAAGAAAAACGGCTGGAGAATCGACAGATGGGCACTCGTGGATATGTTCCCGGGAACACAACACGTCGAGACGGTCTGTTTGCTGTCAAGAAAAGATAAATAAGGGCCAAAAAGTGGCGTATTTCCGGGCTTTTTGCGAGGTGAG
>JAUNAG010000105.1 GCA_030527685.1 Lachnospiraceae bacterium
GTGGAGAGCGAGTACGGCAGCGGCAGCTGCGTGACCGTCAGAATTCCGAAGATACTGAAGGCGGAAGAAGCGCAGCAGGTATGACCGGAGGAAAAGCCGGAATGCAGTGAGACAGGCTGTGCAGGAGAATAGCAGGCAGAGGTTCTGATCAGGGGACCGGAGGAGAAAAGCTATGAGCAGACGGATAAAAGGAATAGCGTATGCGGCGGTGACAACAGTTCTGCTTTCAGCTGCACTTGGCGGCTGCGGTCTTGCGGGAACAGGATCCGGCGGCAGAGAGGCGCAGACATCCAAGGAGGATGCGCTGACAATCGGTTTTGCACAGGTCGGTGAGGAATCGGACTGGCGAAGAGCCAACTCCAGATCGATTGAGGATGCATTTTCCGCAGAAAACGGTTACAACCTGCTGTTCGAGGATGCGCAGAATGTACCAGAGAACCAGATTAAGGCAGTGCGGAATTTTATTCAGCTGCAGGTGGACTATATTGTGCTGGAGCCGATTCTCGAGACAGGCTGGGACACGGTACTGGAGGAGGTGCATGAGGCGGGTATTCCGCTGATTGTGGCAGACCGGTCACTGGATCCCTCCTATGAGGAATATTACGACGCCTGGGTCGGAGCGGATTATCTGCTTGAGGGTCGGAAGGTCTGCTCCTGGCTGCAGAAATATGCGGAGCAGGCAGGGCTTGAGCCGGGGGAGCTGAAGCTGGTGAATATTCAGGGAACAATCGGTTCGTCGGCGCAGATCGGCCGCTATGCGGCACTTGAGGAGGCGGCAGAGGCGAACGGCTGGACCCTTCTTGCACAGGCGCGAGGCGATTTCACGCAGGCAAAGGGGCGGGAGGCAATGCAGGAGCTGCTGGAGACTTATCCGGAGCTCAATGTTGTCTACTGCGACAACGACAACGAGGCCTACGGCGCGATTGATGCCATTGAGGCAGCGGGCCGTGTCTGCGGAAGGGATATCCGGAACGGTGAGATCATGATTCTGTCTTTTGACGCGGCAGCACAGGGCCTGACGGAGGTGCTGAACGGCAGAATTGCCTGCATCGGAGAGTGCAATCCGCATCACGGACCGAGAGTGAGAGAGATTATCACGAAGCTTGAGGCGGGGGAAACATTTGAAAAAATCCAGCGTGTCGAGGAAGGAATCTTTGCGGCAGATCAGACAGTGAAAACAGTGACGGCGGAGGAGCAGGAATATCCGGTCACAGTTGTGACGGAAGAGCTGATTGAGGCGAGAGGCTACTGATGTTCCGCAATAGATCTGCCGGAAAGGGAATGTTGTATTTTGACACCTGTAATATGAATATGATAAGATTCATAATTAAATCGAAAACAGCACATCTCGGGGGTTTTGGAAATGAGAAAAGTAGTCAAGTTTGGAGGCAGCTCACTGGCTGATGCAGGTCAGTTCAAAAAGGTCGGCGATATCATCCGTGCAGATGAATCCCGTGTTTATGTTGTCCCCAGCGCACCCGGAAAACGTTATCCGACTGATACAAAGGTCACTGATCTTCTGATTCAGCTTTATAAGAAGGCAGCTGCAGGCGAGGATCTCACAGATGCACTTGCAGTGATTCACGCACGTTACGATGAGATTATTACCGGACTTGGACTGGACTTTTCTCTGGATGATGAATTTGCGGAGATCGAGCGCGTTATGAAAGAGGAGCCGACACTTGATTATGCGGCTTCCAGAGGCGAGTATCTGAACGGCCGCATCATGGCTGCTTATCTCGGCTATGAATTTATTGATCCGTATGATGTCATCTTCTTCAATGAGGAGGGTACACTTAATTCCTATAAGACCAATAAGGTTCTGACTGCAAAGCTGGAACAGACAGAGCGTGCCGTTATTCCGGGCTTCTACGGCCAGGGCAAGGACGGCAAGGTAAAGACCTTCTCCAGAGGCGGATCCGATGTAACAGGTTCCATCGTAGCAGCTGCTGCAAAGGTAGATATCTACGAAAACTGGACAGATGTTTCCGGTTTCCTTGTAGCAGATCCGAGAATCGTCAAGGATCCGGTTTCCATCCACACTATCACTTACAGAGAACTCAGAGAGCTGAGCTACATGGGTGCTTCCGTCCTTCATGAGGATGCGATCTTCCCGGTTCGCTCCAAGGGTATTCCGATCAATATCCGCAATACCAATAAGCCGGAGGTTGAGGGAACCTGGATTGTGGAGAGCACAGCCAGAAAGCAGAATTACACAGTTACCGGTATCGCAGGCAGAAAGGGCTTCTGCTCCGTTCTGATCACAAAGGCTATGATGAACTCCGAGATCGGCTTCGGCAGAAAGGTGCTGCAGGCCTTCGAAGAGAGCAATATCTCCTTTGAGCATATGCCGTCAGGCATCGATACCATGAACATCGTTGTTCATGAGAGCGAGTTTATCGATAAGGAGCAGCAGGTAGTATCCACGATTCACCGTCTCAGCTCCCCGGATGCAATTGAAATCGAGTCCGGTCTGGCACTGATCGCAGTAGTCGGCCGCGGCATGAAGTCCGTTCAGGGTACTGCTGCAAGAATCTTCTCGGCACTGGCACATGCACGTGTCAATATCCGTATGATTGACCAGGGCTCTTCCGAGCTGAATATCATCATCGGTGTTGCCAACGAGGATTTCGAGACCGCAATTCGTGCAATCTATGCAATTTTTGTTGAAACACAGCTTTAATAACGGAATCAGGCCGGCAGAAAACTGCCGGCCTTTTTCGGAATACGATTTATGAGAAGGAGGCCTGTAGAAAAACCATTACCCGGTTTTTCTGCAGAGCCTCTTTTTTTGCATTCAGCAAGGCAGAAAAACAGGGGATTGTCTGAAAAAATATACAAATATAAAAATCTCGTTCGTACAAAAAGTCATATCGCCTAAAAATGTGTAAATGCTCTTGACCGACAGTACATCAGGTGTTTAAATAATTGTATGTTTTCCATATAATTATCGGAAAAACATCAATATTCATGTGCAAATGTACGAAGAAGGAACTAAGAATGAGGAAACTGACAGCAATTGCTCTCGCATCTGTAATGACCGTTTCTATGTGTTCGGCAGCAGTGGTGACACATGCCGATGATGTAGATCTGACCGGTAAGAAGGTTTGCCTGATTCTTCCGGGAAGCATCGATGATCAGGGCTGGAATGCAACCAACAATGCAGGCGCCAAGGCTGCAGAGGCTGAGCTCGGCATCACCATCGATGTCATCGAATCTGTTCCGGCAGAAGAGTATGAGTCCACCTTCGTTGAGTACGGCGAAAAGGGCTATGATCTGATTATGGCAGCCGGCAGCCAGTTTGATGAGTCTGCTACAACAGTAGCAGAGGACTATCCGGATTCAATCTTCTGCGCTATCAACGGCCAGGTCTCTGATTTCGACAACCAGTGCCCGGTATTCCCGAAGGAATATGAAGGCTCCATCGTGGCAGGCGTTCTTGCAGGCTATGCAACAGAGAACGGCCAGTTCGCAACAATGGGCGGCGAGTCCAATGATCCGATGGTCAAGCTTCTTGATACATATGAAGGCAAGGCTATTGAAATCGCAACAGAGCGCGGCATCGAAGGCGCAGCTGCAACACGTTCGTTCGTCAACTCCTGGACAGACGTATCCGCTACAAAGGATATGACATCCTCCATGATCGACAACGGCGCAGATACAGTATTCTGCTATTCCAACGAAGGAACCTCCGGCGCTATCCAGGCAGCACAGGAGAAGGGCAAGACATTCATCGGCTTCTCTTCCAACAAGAACGGCGAATCTGACTGCGTATACGGCTCCGTCGCTATGGACTGGGCAGCTGTATATCCGACAATCATCCGTAACCTGTTAAGCGGCGAGTGGACAGGCAGAACCGATATCGGTGTTGCTGAAGGCGTCTTCACAGTTGAGTATACAGACAAGTGCACAGATGAGTGCAAGGCAGCTGTAGATCAGCTTGTACAGGATATTAAGGACGGCAAGGTCGACTTCGAGCAGTATTTTGCTAAATAATTATTAAGCTACCGAAGATACGGGGCGGTGTCGGCGCACACTGCCCCGTTTTTGAATTAGAGGGAGAACAGACATGGGACAGCCGGTTGTAGAGCTGAAACATATCAGCAAGCGGTTTGCGAAGGTTCTTGCCAACGATGATATTTCCATGCAGATCGGAAAGGGAGAGGTCGTTGCACTGCTCGGTGAAAACGGTGCAGGCAAGAGTACCATCATGAAGATCCTTTACGGACTCTATCATGAGACCTCCGGAGAGATCTGGGTGGACGGCGTACAGCGCCGCATCAATTCGCCGAAGGATGCGATGGATCTCGGAATCTCCATGATTCAGCAGCATTTTTCACTGGTTGAGGCGCATACCGTGACTGAGAATATCATTCTCGGAACAGTAAAGGGCAAGATCGATTACGCAAAGGAAGAGGCAGAAATTCAGAGACTTTCCGACGAATATCAGTTCGGCGTTCCGGCCGGCGCTCTCGTGCGAGACCTTCCGGTCGGTATTCAGCAGAAGGTGGAGATTCTGAAAGCGCTTCACAGACAGACCCGTATTCTGATCATGGATGAGCCGACGGCAGTCCTGATGCCGCAGGAGATTGATACACTCATGACATTTGTGCGGAAATTCGCCTCAGAGGGCAATTCCGTCATCTTCATCACACACAAGATGAAGGAAGTCATGGAGGTTGCGGACAGGATTATCATCATGCGGAACGGAAAGATCAGCGGCGAGGTGCGCAAGGAAGAGACAGATACAAAAGAGCTGGCACGTCTGATGATCGGTCATGAGCTGGAGATTTTGTCCAAGGAAAATGCAGCTGACGATTCGAAGGCGATCAGGCTGCAGGTGAAGAATGTGTCAGTCAGACCGAAAAATGGCGTTCCGATCCTTGAAAATCTGAACTTTGATATCGGTAAGGGTGAAATTTTAGGCGTTGCCGGCGTATCCGGCAACGGACAGCAGGAACTCTGCGAGATGCTCTGCGGTGCGCTGACACCGACGGAAGGCAGCGTTCTGCTGGACGGGGAAGATATTACGGAAAAAGGCGTGGCGAAACGAATTGCGGCAGGCATCGGCTACTGCGCCTCGGACCGCTTCCGCTACGGCATGGTTGCCAATATGACTCTGGCCGAGAATATGATGCTGAAGGCAAGCTTCTTAAAGAAGTGGGACCGTCACGGTCTGATTAACTGGGGAGCAGTCAGACGCTATACGGAGGAAAAGATCAGACAGTATCAGATCAAGGCTCCGGATGCATCCGTAACGGCAGGTTCTCTGTCGGGCGGCAATCAGCAGAAGGTAGTGGTTGCCCGCGAAGCGGATATGGGAGAGAAGCTGATTATCTTTGATCAGCCGACAAGAGGCCTTGATCTCGGCGCCATCAACAACGTACAGAAGGTGATTCTGGAGGAACGCGCAGCCGGAAAGAGCGTTCTGCTTGTTTCGACAGAACTCTCCGAGGTATTTGAACTGGCAGACCGGATTGCGGTGATGTACCAGGGACGTTTCATGGGAATCTTCAGACCGTCGGAGCTGACAACAGAAAAGATCGGTATGCTGATGGCAGGCGTGACACCGGAAGAAATCAAAAGAAAGGAGACGGAAGCATGAATAACAGAAGATCTGTATTAAGTCTCCTTGGATGGACAGCACTGGCCTTTGTGCTGGGCATGGTTGTCTGCTTCAGCTTCCTTCCGCTCATGGGTGTCAATGCATGGGAAGCATTCAAAACTATGTTCGGGGGAGTATTTGCAGACACATTTACAATGGGCAATATTCTGGTCAAGATGACACCGTTAATCCTGACCGGTCTGGCGTTTGCATTTACATTTAAAGCAAATCTTTACAATATCGGCGCACAGGGACAGTTCTATGTCGGCTGTATCTGTGCGGCTGCAACATCACTTTCACTGGCAGACCGTCTGCCGGCACCGCTTGTCATCGCTCTTGCCTGCCTGACCAGTATGCTGGGCGGAGCCGTCATCGGGTTCATCATCGGTTTCCTGAAAGCAAAGTTCAATGCCAATGAATTCCTGGTCAGTATGATGTCGACTTACGTCATCATCTATATCATGCAGCTGCTCTTAAGAACGGTGCTGCAGGAATCAAAGCATGAGTATATCAAGACAGACAAGCTGCCGAAGTCGGTCTGGCTGCCGAAGATCATCAGCGGCACATCAGTATCTCTCGGAATTGTCTTCTCGATTGCTGCGGCAATCATCGTGTGGATCATTCTTTATAAGACGACCTTCGGATTCCGGATCCGCGTCACGGGCATGAACATGGAGGCGGCCCGCCTCTCCGGTATTAACACGAAGGTTGAGTTCATGGCTGCATTTGCCATCAGCGGCGCAATTGCCGGTCTGGCAGGGTTTGCAGAAGTAAACGGTATGCAGCATATGCTGCTGACAGGCCTGGATTCGGATGTCGGCTCCTACGGAATCGGCATTGCGATCATGGCCGATGCCAATCCGATCGGTGTCATCTTTTCCGCTATGCTGTTCGGTATCCTTCAGGTCGGCGGTACGGTGCTCTCACACTCAACAGATGCACCGGCCAGTATTATTGACCTGATGCTCGGCTTTGTTATGCTCTTTGTTCTGATCTCCTTCTTCTTCAGAAGAAAGACGGAGCTTGCACGGCTGAAGAAGAAAAAAGCAGGGGAGGAGTGAGCATATGCAGAGTATCATTAATCTTCTGACAAGAGCTGTTTTTATGAGTACACCGCTGATCCTGGGTGCACTGGGTGAGGTAATTGCCGAGCGGACCGGCATGATGATGTGCGCAGTAGAAGGTATCTTTCTGAGCGGAGCCTGGGGCGGCTTCGTCGGTGCGTACTTAAGCGGCAATATGTTTGTCGGCTTCCTTTCCGCTATGCTTTGCGGCATGCTGGTAGCGTTGCTGTACGGCTTCTGTACAGTCTATCTCGGCCAGCATCAGATCGTAATGGGAACGGCGGTCGCCATTCTGATGACCGGTTTCTGTACATTTTTCTACCGCATTGTTTTCGGAACGCCGACATCACCGCTGAAGGTGAATCCGCTTCCGGTTCTGAGAATTCCGGTTCTCTCAAAGATTCCGGTGATCGGACAGGTGATCTTTTCGCAGAATATTATCAGTTACCTGACTTATCTGCTGGTTCCGTGTGTCTTCTATCTGCTTTATAAGACAGCTCTCGGACTGACAATCCGTTCCTGCGGAGAGAATCCGGAGGCAGTTGAGGTTGCAGGTATCAATGTCCGCAGAATCCGTTTTCTGGCTGTCGGAGCCGCCGGTATTCTGGGCGGCATCGCAGGTGCTTATTACTCACTCTGCAACGTCGGCATGTACAATTCGGAAATCATCAGCGGCCGCGGCTGGATTGCATTCGGCATCTGTTTCCTGGGCAACTGGAATCCGGTCGGAGCACTGCTGTTCGGCATCATCTTCGGTATCTCCGATGCCATCGGAATCTACATCAAGGCGCTCGGCGTGAGCGGCATTCCGAGCGAGCTCTTCAGTGCGCTTCCGTATTTCCTGGTTATCGTACTGACAGCAATGAAAAAGCAGTTCAATGTACCGGCAAAGCTGGGTGTCAATTACATCAAGGAAGACTGAAAAGACATAAATCGACAGCGGCCTCTGGCGGATGATCCGGCAGGGGCCGCTGTGTGCATATCATGGGAAATTCTGTTGGACTGCACATTGCGGACTTTGTTCCCTTAAGATTTCGGATACGGAAGGTTGCATCTTTTTGACGGTTGGTCGTATAATCGTCGAATGAGTTATATAGTATTTGATCTGGAATGGAACCAGTGTCCGGACGGAAAAGAATTCGAGGACGCCGCACTTCCGTTTGAGATTATCGAAATAGGTGCAATAAAACTGAACGAGCAGAAAGAACTCGCAGATACCTTCCACGCGTTGATTCGACCGAGAGTATATCCGAAACTTCACTATCAGATAAAGAAAGTGATCGGCCTTCGTGAAGAAGAGCTGAAAAACGGATGCTCCTTCGAAGAGGCCGCGGAGGCTTTTTTGGCGTGGTGCGGAGAAAAACCCGTTTTCTGTACATGGGGAACACTGGATCTGACAGAGCTCCAGCGAAACCTTCTGTACTATCATATGGAAGAACGGCTTCCCGGACCGATTCTCTACGAGGACGTGCAGAAACTTTTTGCAATCCGGTATGAGACGAGATCAGTCAGACGCTCACTGGAATATGCAGTGGAATTCCTTCATATTCCGAGGGAAGGTGCCTTCCACAGGGCAATCGATGATGCAGATTATACGGCGAAGATTCTGCAGCAGATTCCGGAAGAGGTGATCAAGCAGAATTATTCGATCGACTGTTTTCAGAATCCGAAAACACGGGATGATGAGATCTATCTGCGATACAATACTTACGATAAATTTATTTCACGCGAATTCGATACGAGAGAAGCCGTTATGGCTGACCGGGACGTGGCAGCGGTTCACTGCTTCCTGTGTCATAAAAATGTACGGCGTGTCATTCGCTGGTTTACGGACGGCAGCGGAAGAAACCATCTGGCTGTCGGTGTATGCCCCGAGCACGGCTATGTAAAGGCAAAGGTGCGTGTGCGTGAGGCGGCAAGCGGCCGTTTCTACGCCATTCGCACAACGAAGCTGATCAGTGAATCCGAGATGGGAGATATCCGGACAAAACAGCTGTTTCTGCGGCTGAAGAAGCAGAATAAAAAGAAAAAATAGGCCGAAAAGAGTAAGAATGGGGCATGAGAGTTCACACTTTTTCGATATTTGCTGTGCTATAATAGGATCACTTTCAGATGATGTGAGGCAGATATAACCATATGGAACAGTGTGGGAAGGAGAGTATAGATTTTGAAGAAACGCAATCAGCTAGTCAGCACTTTGCTGACCGGAATGCTTCTTGGAAGCGTGGCGACCGGAGCGGTCGGCATGTCTGCTTATGCAGTAACGGCAGACAGTCTTCCGGGAGAGCAGAACGACCAGACGGAAGAAGAGCTGAATGAGGAGAAGAAAAAGGAGGAGGAGCCTGCTGAAGAGACGGCGCCTTCTGTCAGTCATACAGGTAATGAAGCGGGAGAGGAAGGGGCTTCCGGTTCACAGGATCAGTCTGCGCCCGCAGGCGATGCCGGCGAAGACACAGATAACGGAACGGCCGGTGCGGACAGCACAGGCAGCGATACAGAAAGTACAGCAGTGAATCCGGGCAGCGCGGAGAGCACACCGGAGAATCCTGAAAATCCGGGCAGTGCGGAGAGT
>JAUNAG010000106.1 GCA_030527685.1 Lachnospiraceae bacterium
CTCTGTTAGAAGAGATAGAAGCAGGCAATGTGGCAACGGTCATCGTGAAGGATATCTTGGAAAGCTGATGGCGGAAATACACTGCAGAAATGAAAAGGAACTGGAGAGCAGTAAGAAAGAAATCGGAAATCATCCACTTTATAAGAAGGCCATTCGCTTTGGAAACAAGCAACTTCAAGAACGATTGAATGGCTATAATGAAGGGATTCGATTGCGTCGCGAAGAGGCTGAAAAGGAACATTATTATCAGCAGGCATTACAGAGAATCAATAATTCTAAAACGATTGCAGATATTGTTGAAGCAAAAGCACTGTTAATCAACATTCAAGGCTATAAAGACGCAACTCAAAGAATCAATTCCTGCAGCGAACAAATAGAGAAATTTAGATCCGAAACAGAATTGGTTCTGACTAATGCACTAAAGTGGCAGGAACAGCGGAAAAAGCAAATAGAATATGTAAAAGCAAAGAAAGAATTGCAAACTGGCGAAGATGGCCAGGAATTAAAAAAGGTTGAGGCTGAGCTAACAAGAATCGATCTGCGGGCAATTCAAAAAGACTTGTCCGAATTAATTGAGCAAAAGTCAGTCATAGAAAACGAGATGACGGAGGCGCAGGACAAGGAACACAGAATTTCCATTGAACGAGCGTCAGCAAGGGGATTGTTTGCGGGAAAACGTAGAAAGGAATTGGATAAGGAATCACAAGAAACTCAGTTGGAAATCAGAAGAATCAAAGAGAGCATTGAAATAATTGATAAGTCGATACTTATCAAACAAAATGCCATTCATACATCTGCTCAGGAACAGTCGGAACTGAATAGAAAAAAAGTGAATTGACCAATATTATGGAACTAAAAGAAAAGGAGATAGCAGATAAATATTTGAGCGAAGCCAACCAGGAGCCTGTAACGATAAATGCTGCGGCAGTATTGAAACTCTGTCAAGAATTGGACTCATATGGGCAACAGTATGGGACGGCATCAGAAATCTATCTTGATTACAGGTCTTTGGATCATGATTTGCTTACAAAAGAATCAACATATCAGAAAGCAACAAGGCTATTGAACGATGGAAAGGCCAAAGAAGCATACAGTATATATTTATCACTGAAGGGATACATGGATGTTGACAATCTTCTCTTAACCGACAAAGCTCTTCATGCAGTAAAAGTAAAGCGAGAAAGATATTCAGTCGGCAATACCGTTTCTTTTGGTTCTTATCATACAGGAAAAGAGAAAAAAGCCATTGAGTGGATTGTGTTAGATGTAAAGGATGATCAGGTATTAATGATCAGTAAGAATGTTCTGGATCAAAAGTCTTATAACACAGAAAGAGAAGAACCGGCATGGGAAACCTGCACGCTGCGTAAATGGCTGAACAATGATTTTATTAATGCAGCATTTACCACAGCAGAGCAAGCTAGCATTGTGACAAGCACAGTGAAAGCAAAAGAGAATCTACGCTGGCATACGAATGCAGGTAAAGACACAAAAGATAAAGTGTGGTTGTTGAGCGATAGCGAAGTGAACACCTATTTCTGTGACGATACTGCAAGGAAGTGTCAGACGACAGATTCTAAGAATTCGTGGTGGTGGCTGCGGTCGCACGGCAGCAATGATAGGTGCGCCGCGTCAGTCCGCAGTGATGGCTCCCTGCATAGGAAAGGTAACCACGTTTACAACACAAACGGTGTTCGTCCCGCTTTGGTGATCAATCTGTGGAATCTTGAATCTTTAAATCCAGACTCATCATCTACGCCGTCAGGCGTAATCTGTGCTCCGGAAGGAGCATAATAAATGCCGCCGAAGGAGGCTCAATCGAATTCTTAAGAATTAGTATTTATTGTTCGAGAGGATTTCAAGGCAATTAAAGAGAGACTCGAATTGCAGAGAAAGGCAATGACAAGCCTGCGGCTCTTGACATACTTTTCTCTTCTGAGTCTGGAGCATAATTGTATTCTATCGCGGCAGTATGAGCAGATCTCTATGCGCGCGACTGAATGTATGCGCTATCTTGGCGCCTGGATGAATTCTGACCGTAAGAGATTAGCTACCTGATAAGGGTGGTTGATCAGGGGACTGAATGAAGCAAATTCGTGGTGGTGGCTGCGGTCGCCCGGGCAAAGGAATTCAGTTCCCTCCTGTATGACAGATGCATCTGTCAGAAAGGAAAACACAGACTGGCAGAAACAGTCACGTACTATACTTGAACGTTTTTGGAGAAGAAGGAGCTCGGTGTACCGGCCTCCTTCTCCCTGCCGGGATTATGAGTGACTTTGAAAAAGTATGGAGTTTCGAAAATTTATATAAAGCCCACACCGGAGCTTGCCATCTTTGGTGTGGGCTTTTTCATCAGATTTTTACTTTTTTGCTTTCATTCGACCAGATTCTCTAATTCCTGTCTACAGAACAAACGCCTCCCTTGTCAGTCTGAGCACAATCTGTTATAGTCTTGTTAGCACAAGAGAAGAAGCGTCCGTCAGAGGAGGCAGCTATGTTGCTGCAGCCTCTGACGGTTTGTTTCCGAAAGGAGCTGCAACAGGGAATGTTTATCAAAATTGACTTTGACAGCAGCGAGGCAATCTACCGCCAGCTGTGCCGGCAGATTATTCACGGCATTGCAACGAGTGAACTGGCGGAAGGGGAGAGTCTCCCTTCTGTCCGGGATCTGGCCGAGGAGATCGGCATCAATATGCATACCGTGAATAAAGCCTATTCGATCCTCAGGGAAGAGGGCTTTCTCACGGTGGATCGTCGCAGAGGTGCCGTTGTCTTCGTAAACTGCGAAAAGATGAAGGCAATGCAGGATCTGCGGAGCGATCTGACGGCTGCACTTGCGAAGGCATCCTGTAAGGGGATTTCACGCGAAGAGGTGCATGCCGTGATTGATGAGCTGTATGAAGAATACGGCTGTTCATGAAAAACAAAGCAAAGAGGAATTATGCAGAACTACACAAACGAAGCAAAAAAAGCAATTTCATATGCGACGAAGTCGGCGGCTTCACATAATCAGAATTACGCCGGTACGGAGCATCTGCTTGTCGGTCTTCTGAGGACAACGGACGGTACTGCGGCCGGTGTCCTGGCAGAGGCCGGTGTCACACCGGATAAGCTGACACAGCTGATTGATAAGCTGATTGCACCGCAGGGTGATACAACCGTGAAGGAGCAGCCGGGATTTTCGCCGAGAGCGGAGAAGGTTATCAAGCAGGCTGTCTCTATCTGCGTGGAGCTCGGAAGCCGCGAAATCGGAACGGAGCATCTGCTGCTGGCGATGCTGCGTGACACCGAGTGCGTCGGCACCAGACTCCTTCATACCATGGGAGCAGATGTTAGAAAGCTGTATGCAGATACACTGGCTGCCATGAATCTCACAGGCAAGTTCTCGGATCAGGATCTGCTGAGCGGCAAAGCCATGCGCGAGCCGGAGAGCGGCACACCGACACTGGATCGCTACAGCAGAGACTTGACGGCAATGGCGAAGGAAGGCAAGCTGGATCCGGTTGTCGGCAGAGAGAGCGAGATCCTGCGAGTGGTGCAGATCTTAAGCAGAAGAACGAAGAACAATCCCTGCCTGATTGGTGAGCCGGGTGTCGGCAAGACTGCAATCGTGGAGGGACTTGCTGCACGGATCGCGTCAGGCGAGGTGCCGGAATCCATGCAGGATAAGCGGATTGCGGTTCTGGATCTGTCCGGTATGGTCGCAGGTTCAAAGTACAGAGGTGAGTTTGAGGAGCGCATTAAAAATGTTGTGAAGGAAGTTGCGGGCAACCGGAGTATCCTTCTCTTCATTGATGAGCTTCACACGATTATCGGCGCAGGCGGCGCGGAAGGATCTCTGGATGCTTCCAATATTCTGAAGCCTTCTCTTTCACGCGGAGAGATCCAGGTGATCGGCGCAACGACAATCGAGGAATACAGAAAATATATCGAGAAGGACGCAGCACTTGAGCGCCGTTTCCAGCCGGTTTCCGTAGAGGAGCCGACAGAGGAGCAGTCCGTTGAGATTCTGAAAGGACTCAGACCGTATTATGAGGAGCATCACAGCGTCCGGATTGCAGATGAGGCACTGACGGCAGCAGTGAAGCTTTCCGAGCGCTATATTAATGACAGACGCCTTCCGGACAAGGCCATCGATCTGATCGATGAGGCCGCATCCAAGGTGAGAATCTCAGGCTTCCGCACGGCATCAGGCCTTGCGAAGGATGAAGAAGAACTTCTGAAGATTGCGGCAGAGAAGGAACAGGCTGTCCTGACTCACGATATGGTTCTTGCCGCAAAGCTGCAGAAAAAGCAGGACGCGCTGAAGAAAAAGGTCGGCCGTCTGAAGAATAAGAAGACCGGTTCCCGTGCTTCACAGCAGCTGACTGTCTCGGAAGAGAGCATTGCTGCAGTTGTCGCAGAGTGGACAGGCATCCCGGTTTCAAAGCTTCGCGAGGAGGAAAGCAGACGTCTTGCCAGACTCGAGAAGGAACTTCATAAGCGCGTGATCGGCCAGGAGGAGGCTGTGTCAGCAGTTGCTGCAGCGATCCGCCGCGGCCGTGTGGGTTTAAAGGATCCGAACCGTCCGACAGGAAGCTTCCTCTTCCTCGGACCGACCGGTGTCGGCAAGACAGAGCTCTCCAAGGCAGTTGCCGAAACTGTCTTCGGCTCGGAGCAGAACATGATTCGCGTCGACATGTCGGAGTATATGGAGAAATACAGTGTCTCCAAGCTCATCGGCTCACCGCCGGGCTATGTCGGCTATGAGGAGGGAGGCCAGCTTTCCGAGCAGGTCAGACGTCATCCGTACAGTGTTATTCTGTTCGATGAGATCGAGAAGGCACATCCGGATGTATTCAACATCCTGCTGCAGGTTCTGGACGACGGTCATATCACGGATGCACACGGTCACCGCGTGGACTTCAAGAATACCTGTATTATTATGACGTCAAATGCAGGTGCAAAGGCGATCGTTGACCCGAAGCACCTCGGTTTCGGCGCCGGCCAGGATGCGAAGAAGGATTACGAGAGCATGAAGCGCGGTGTCATGGATGAGGTGAGAAGACTGTTCAAGCCGGAATTCCTGAACCGTATCGATGAGACAATTGTCTTCCATCCGCTGAATGAAGAGGAGGTTGCGGAGATTGCAGGCCTTCTTCTGGAAAAACTGAAAAAACGTGCTGCAGAGCAGATGAATCTGACTCTGAAGATTTCCGGTGCGGCAAAGAAATACATCGCAAAGCAGGGCTATTCACCGAAGTACGGCGCGCGTCCTGTCCGCCGTGTAATTCAGAGCGAGCTGGAGAATCCGCTTGCCGAGATGCTGCTTCGCGGAGAAGCTGCTGAAGGCAGCTGCATTTCCATCGGAATCAAGGACGGAAAACTCCTGCTTCGTACAGAAGAATGAGGAAAAGCGAACGCCTGTCAGGTGCATTTGCCGGATATGAAAGGACTGTGAACGGCCTCTCTTGCAAGTGACAAAAAGGGGCTGGTTATGGTAAAATCAAGTCAGCAATATCCGAATCATCTTCGCTGTCATCACACGGCAGCGGAGCATGTTACCTGATGAATCCAAGGAGGATAAATACAAATGTCTGCAGTAAAGGAACTGATCCGTACAGAAGCGGACGGTACCATCAGCTTCGGTGATTACGAGCTTGAAAACAAAACAAAAAAGTCCGATTATGAATTTGAGGGCGACCTGTACAAGGTAAAGACTTTTAAGGAAATCACCCGTCTTGAAAAGAACGAGATGTTTATCTATGAGTCAGAGCCGGGCACAGCTGTTCTGCATCTGTCCGATAAGGCAGAGGGCATGGAGTTCTCGGTAGAAGGACCGGAGGACGCACAGATCACAGTTGAGGGTGAGCCTGAGACAGAATATGATATTTATATTGAGGGCGTTCTGCGTGATACACAGAAGTCCAACCTCGGCGGTAAGATCTCCTTCTCGGTGGAACTGGACGGAGTAAACGCTCAGCAGGTAAAACTGATCAGAAAAGCCTGATAATCAAGACCTTCGAATCTTCCGGATTCGGAGGTCTCTTCTATGAAACAGATAAAAATGAGGGATAAGAATGGCAAAGACCCAGAAGAGTGTATTTTTCTGCCAGAACTGCGGACATGAATCATCGAAGTGGATGGGACAGTGCCCGGCCTGCCATGAGTGGAATACATTTGCAGAGGAGAAGGTGGTTTCCACGAAGGGAAGTTCTGCGAGGAAGGCAGCTTCTCTTTCGAAAAATGTTCCGACCAGAATCCGCGATATTTCTCTTTCACAGGATGCGCGGTATACGACGGGCAGTAAAGAGCTTGATCGTGTCCTGGGCGGCGGCATTGTGCACGGTTCCCTGATCCTGATCGGCGGTGATCCGGGTATCGGCAAGTCGACACTGCTTCTGCAGACCTGCCGGAATCTGGCGGCGCAGGGCAGAAAGGTGCTGTATATCTCGGGCGAGGAGTCGCTTCAGCAGATCCGTATGCGTGCGGAGCGAATCGGAGAAAGTCCGGAGAGTCTGTTCCTGCTCGCCGAGACGAATCTCGGAGAGATCCGTGAGACAATTGAAAGAGAGAAGCCGGATGTCTGTATCATTGACTCGGTGCAGACGATGTATTCGGAGGACGTGACCTCTGCGCCGGGTTCTGTTTCCCAGGTGCGTGAGGCAACAGCAGTCTTTCTGATGCTTTCAAAGGCACTCGGGATCTCCATCTTTCTGGTCGGTCATGTGACGAAGGACGGTGCCGTTGCAGGTCCGCGTGTGCTCGAGCATATGGTGGATACGGTTCTGTACTTTGAGGGCGACAGACATGCGTCCTACCGTATTCTGCGCGCGGCGAAGAACCGATTCGGCTCGACCAATGAGATCGGTGTGTTTGAGATGCGCGATACGGGACTGGCAGAGGTGCCGAATCCGTCGGAATATATGCTCAGCGGCAAGCCGGAGGGAGCTTCGGGTTCTGTGGTGTCCTGTTCTATGGAAGGAACGAGACCGGTGCTGCTTGAGATTCAGGCGCTGATTATTAAGACCAGTTTCGGCATGCCGAGACGTACAGCAGTCGGTACGGACTATAACCGCGTCAATATGCTGATGGCAGTTCTGGAGAGACGCTGCGGGGTGAGCTTAAGCAGCTGCGATGCCTATATCAATATTGCAGGCGGTATCCGGATGAATGAGCCGGCAGTGGATCTTGGCATTGCGCTGGCAATCGTGTCGGGCTATCGTGATATCCCGATCGGAGACCGCGTCATTGCATTCGGCGAGGTAGGCCTGAGCGGTGAGGTGCGTTCGGTCAGTCAGGCCGCACAGCGTGTGCAGGAGGCGGCAAAGCTGGGTTTTGAGAACATCCTGCTTCCGCGTTCCTCTGCAAAGTCCGTGAAGGCACCGGCAGGAGTCACACTTTGCCCGGTCGGTACACTGCGTGAAGCGATCGGTGCTGTCTTTGGAAATGCTGTGAGATCATAAAAGGAGATGGAAGATGAACTTTGAGACAATGTATTTTGTGGTAGAAGAAATTGACGGTGATTATGCGCATCTGAAGAGAACGGATAAAGAGGCTGCGGACCTGCTTCTGGTAGCAAGAGCACTGCTCCCGGATAGTATCAAAGAAGGAACCGAACTGAAGTATGAGATGCTGCAGTATTCCATCGTAAAATAAGAACGTGATTAAAACGTCGTTATCATGCCCCGGTGTGGTTACGGCGTTTTTTGGAAACTGTCGGAACTTCCCTTATATAGGGATGCTATTCTTGCATTGTAAAAGAAAACCAAAGCCACATTGCAGTATTAATAAACAGTCAAACTGTTTAGGAGGAGATAAAATGATGAAGAAGATGATCCGTACACTGACAGTGATTCTTGTAAGTGCTCTCGGTGTTGTCATGCCGATTCAGAGTAATGCGGTAAACTGCTTTGCAAAGGGGAATGAAGCTGTTTCATTAATGAGCTGTGAAGTGGAAAAAACAAATGATTATATCAGAACCTCACTGGAAAATATGCCGGGTCTGACAAAGAGCAACTACGGCACAGAGTATGATCCGGCAGCGGTCATTACAAACAGAAGTTATTCCATGTACAGCGGTGTCGGTAAGCAGACGTATCTGCTGGACGGAGATTTCACAAGACTGACAGGAACAATCTATGTCCCGGAAGAATCCAGAGGTGTGGAAAATAAATCGGGCATTGTACAGATTTACGGAGATGATATCCTGCTCTATGAAATGCTTGGAATGAGCGGCAAAGATAAGGCGGTTGATTTTGATATCAATATCTATTCGGCAGAACGTCTGACTGTACGCATCTACGGCGGCTGGTACAGAGGGGACGGAACAGGACTGATTCCGATGAACTGTGTGACAAATCTGGAACTCAGAAAAGACGGTGATGATTCTATGACATGGGAGGAATTCAGCAAGGACCAGCCGATTTATCTGAGCAATCTTGAGTACTGGAGTAAGGACAGATTATTTGATACATATACATTTAACAATGAACTGATCGAAGATAACTTTGGCAACGTATACAGCGCTGACAGAGTCTTTAACGCAGAAACAGGCGGAGATGAGGCGACGATAGAGTATTTCCTTGATGGAAAGTATACGGAACTCAGCGGAACAATGTATGTTCCGAAAACAAACAGAGGCGTAGACAGTATTGCATTTAATGCTCATTTTGCAGTATACGGAGATGGCGAGCTGCTGTATACGTCGGATGGTCTGACCGGAAAAGAGCGTCCGTTGGATTTTACGGTTGACATCACCGGAGTGGAATTCCTCGAAATTCGTCTTGCAGGGAAGCAGGGAAAAGGCGACGGAGTCTATGAGCCGTTTAACTGTGTAGCAAATCTTGCAGTAAGATAAGTTTATACAAGGCAGCAGATGGTTTATAACCCGGAGGGAGGCTTCTTACATCCCACCGGGTTATTCTTTTGAATACCTGTATGGAATTCATAAAAGTATGAAGGATGTCGTAAATGGAAGAGGGAAGTGAACGTGAATTGGCTATTGTGAGTATTGCTATATATAGTGATTAGAAATTATGCAGCTTCCACATATGGAGAGGCCAAAGATTCATTTCAATAAATTTTGAAAAACTTGAAAAAAGGTGTTGACGAACCCTTTGTGGTGTGATAAATTATCACATGTTCGCGTCAGACATCACTGATCGGAAGCACCTGAAAGTGACATTCCGAAAGGCGAAAAAAGCGCGGAAAATCAACAAAAAAGCACT
>JAUNAG010000010.1 GCA_030527685.1 Lachnospiraceae bacterium
AGGCAGTCGGACCGGAGATGAAGATTTTCGTGGACTGCGGCATGAGTGACGGCTATGACGTCTATAAGGCACTGGCGCTCGGTGCAGATGCAGTCTGTACGGGCAGCGCTATTGTGGAACCACTTGAAAAAGAAGGCACAGCCGGCGTTATAGAGAAGATCCGTTATATGAACGGGCAGCTGATGAATCTGATGGAGATGACCAATGTCCGGACGCTGGATCAGATGACAGCGGAAGTTCTGCATATCCCGACATTTTAAATGCTGAAAGTATAAAACACGGAGAGCCTGAGGAGGGCACTCCGGATGGAGGTATAAATGAAAAAAGTACAATCACTCTGCAATTATTGCGCGATTGACTGTAATCTGGATTTTTATGTCGATGACAACAACCGGATTACGGCAGTGAAGCCGACACCGGGATATCCGGTCAATGACGGCTTCTGCTGCATCAAGGGACTTTCTCTGGACAAGCAGCAGACGGTTGTGACCAAGCCGCACACACCGAGAGTCCGCATGGAGGACGGAAGCTATCAGTATCCGGGCTGGGACTATGCCTTTGATCTGATTGCGAGACGCTTCCGTGAAATTCAGGAAAAGTACGGACGCGAGGCACTGGCCTGCATCTCCACCGGTCAGCTGACAATGGAGGAGTTTGCCATCAACGGCCATATCATGCGTGATCATCTGCAGACCAATGTAGACGGCAATACCAGACTCTGCATGGCTTCCGCCGTTGTGGCGCACAAGCAGACCTACGGCTTTGATGCTCCGGGCTACACACTGAAGGATTTCGAGCTTTCGGATACGATTATTCTTGTCGGCGCAAATCCGGTTGTGGCACACCCGATTGTCTGGGACCGCATCAGAAAGAACAAGAACAAAAAGCTGATCGTCATTGACCCGAGACGAAGCGAGACAGCTAAAAATGCAGATTATCACTATCCGCTGAAGACCAAGACAGACTCCACTCTGTTCTACGGTCTGGCAAATTATTTCATCGAAAAGGACTGGATTGACCATGCATTTATCGAAGCACATACAAACCGCTTCGAGGAGTATAAGGCCTTCGTGAAGGACTTCCCGCTGGAGAAGGTCAGCGAGGTGACAGGTCTTTCCATGGAGCAGCTGCTGGAGCTGATCGATCTGATTCACAGCGGTGAGCGCGTCTCCATGTGGTGGACCATGGGTATCAATCAGTCTCATAATGCTGTCCGCGCAGCACAGTCCATCATGAATCTGCAGCTTCTTCTGGGCAATTACGGAAAACCGGGAACCGGCGGCAATTCCATCACGGGACAGTGCAATGCCATGGGCTCCCGCCTGTTCTCCAACCAGGCATCCCTCTTCGGACATGATTTCGCCAATCCGGAGGCGAGAGCGAAGATTGCAGGAATCTTCCATTGTGACGAGTCGATTCTTGCGAAGGGTCCGACAAAGACCTATGACCAGATTATCGACGGCATCAACAGGGGCGAGATCAAGGCATTATGGATCATGTGCACGAATCCGAGACATTCCTGGACCAACAACGAGACTTTCCGGAAGGCAATGGAAAAGCTGGAATTCTATGTTGTACAGGATATCTATGATGATATTGAAAGTGCAGAACTCTACGATGTCTTCCTGCCGGCAGTTCCGGGTATCAAGAAGGAGGGCACCTATATCAATCTGGAGCGCCGTCTCTCCCGCCTGGTCTCTGTTGTGACGCCGGATGAGGACGAAAAGAACGACTATCAGATTATGTACGGCATCGCAAAAGCACTTGGCCTGCAGGATATCATCGATTACTGGAAGACACCGGAAGACTGCTTCAATCTTCTGAAGCAGGTTTCAAAGGGCAGACCGTTTGATATTACAGGCGTAGATTTCAGAGGTCTTGAAAATTCACACGGTATTCAGTGGCCGTTCAGAGAGGGCGAAACGCTTGAAGAGGATGAGCGCCGTCTGTATGCCGACGGAAGATTCTATTATCCGGACGGAAAGGCCGTCTTCCAGTTTGAGCCGGTTCCGGAAAATCCGATGCCGCAGACAGCTGAATTCCCGTATATTTTCAATACCGGAAGAGGAACTGTCGGACAGTGGCATACACAGTCCAGAACACGTGAGGTACAGTTCGTAGAGGATGTCAGCCTGAAGCATCCGTACATCTTTATCAGTACAAAGCTGGCAGCCGAAAAGGGACTGAAGCATGAGGACTGGGTTACCGTTGATTCCTGCAACGGACAGTCTGCAGATTTCGCCGTCCGCATCACGGATGACGTACAGGACGATGAGATCTACTGCCCGATTCATTATATTGAGTGCAACAAGCTGACTCCGTCGGTCTATGATCCGTATTCCAAGGAGCCGTCCTATAAGTCCGCGGTTGTCAACTTAAGAGTGAAGGAGAACTGATATGTACAGAATTAAAATCGACAGAAGCCGCTGTATCGGATGTCTGATGTGCGTCACCTCCTGCTGCATTTCCCATGATACACATGATGCGAGAAACCGCGTGGTCATCGACAGCGAAACACGTCCGGCACCGATCTTCTGCAGACACTGCGATAAGCCGGAATGTGCAATTACCTGCATGACGGGAGCGATGCACAAGGATCCGGAGACAGGCTATGTCATGTATGATCAGGAGCGCTGCGCACACTGCTTTATGTGCGTTATGGGATGTCCCTACGGCGTTCTGAAGCCGGATGCCATCTATAACCAGATTGTCATGAAATGTGATATGTGCGTGCACAGAAGTGAAGACGGCAAGGGAAATCCTATGTGTGTTGAAAAATGTCCGATGCATGCCATTACGTTAGCGGAGGTGGATTAATCGTGGAAAAATACGTTGTTATCGGTGCTTCTGCTGCCGGCTGCAATGCCGTCAAGGAAATCAGAAAGCTGAAGCCGGAAAGCCGGATTACATTAATCTCAACAGATACCGCCATCTATTCCCGCTGTATTTTATATCATTATCTGAAGGGAATCAGAACGCTTGAGGAACTGAACTTCGTGGAGCCGGACTTCGAGAAGGTCTACAACGTGGAGTGGCTGAAGGGCAGAACCGCGTCCGGTGTGGATGTGGATGCGAACAAGGTTCTTCTGAGTGACGGAAGCGAAGTGGAGTATGATTCTCTGCTGATCGCAACCGGTTCACATACAAACTTCCCGCCGATTCCGGGATTGAGAGAAGGAACCAATATTGTCGGCTTCCGCAACTTTGATGATATCGAGAAGATTGAGGCAGTCCTTCCCGAGGTGGAGAACATCTTCATCATGGGTGCCGGCCTGATCGGTATTGATGCCGCTGCCGGCCTCGTTCCGCATCACAAGAACATTACGCTTGCCGATATGGGCCCGTATATGCTCCCGATTCAGCTGGATGAGGAGACTTCACGCACCTATATGGATCTCTTTGAGAAAGAGGGCGTCAAGCAGTATTACAGCATGGGTGCAAAGGAATTCCGTCTTGATGAAAACGGACACTGCTATGAGGTGGAACTGGGTGACGGAACGGTGATTCCGACTGATCTGGTCATCAACTGCGCCGGTGTCCGCTCCAATATCGAATTCCTGGCAGATTCCAAAATTGAATGCGACCGCTTCGGTCTGCTGTTCGATCATCACGGAAGAACCAACATTCCGAATGTCTACGGTGCAGGTGATGTCTCCGGACGCGCCCCGATCTGGCCGGTTGCTGTTAAGGAAGGTCTGATCGCCGCAAGTAATATGTGCGGAAAAGAGCTCTCCATGGATGATTTCTTCGCATCCAAGTCCACGATGAACTTCCTCGGTGTTCCGACTCTTTCGGTCGGCAATCCGAACAAGTACGATGAGTCCTGTGAGGTCGTGATTGACCGCGACCAGAAGGGCAATTATAAGAAGATCGTCCATAAGGACGGCGTGATCATCGGTGCGCTGATTCAGGGCAATCTGTCCTATGCAGGCGTTCTGACGCAGCTGATCAGACGAAAGATCGACGTCAGCAAGGTGAAGAAGCCGCTGTTCGCTATCGACTATTCCGATTTCTTCAGAGAAGCAGACAACTTTGAATTCCGCTATGACAAAGAAGAGGAGATCTGATCCATATGAAAAAGAAACTGAATCTCATTCCGGTTCCGCTGCTTCCGACGATGGTCGGAGCCTGCACGCTCGGCAATGTCTACATGGGCTTCGGCTTCACCTGGCTTCGCAATCTGATCTTCGTGCTTGCCGCTGTTCTGGTTGTGTTTTATATCGGCAAGCTTGTCATGAATACGGAAACCTGCAAAAAGGAGTATGACAATACCATCCTCTGCTCCTTATACGGAGGCTTCTCCATGCTTCTGATGCTCATCGGCAGCTTCCTGTTCGCCTATGTGCCGGCTCTCGGCAAGGGACTCTGGTTTGCGGGTGTCATTATTCACGCCGTTCATATCTGCGTCTTCACTTATAAAAATGTTCTGAAGGGCGTTCAGATTCCGACCTTTATGCCGAGCTGGTTTGTCACCTACAACGGTATCATGGTTGCGGTTGTGACAGGCGGAGCGATGAACCAGCCGATGCTGACAAAGATCATTACATACTACGGTATTCTGATCTTTACCGTAATTATTCCGTTTATGGTCTGGAGACTGGTGAAAAAACCGATCGGCGATGCGGTCTATCATACACAGGCCGTGCTTCTGGCTCCGTGCAGCCTTTGCGTTGTGTCTTATCTGAATGCAGTGGAGAACCCGAACCGCGTGATTCTGTATTATCTGTATGCCGCAGTGCTGCTTTCCCTGTTCTTCATTATCTACAAGCTTCCGTCCTTCTTCCGGTTCAGCTTTACACCGGCATTTGCAGGACTGACCTTCCCGATGGCAATCGGTACTGTCGCAACAGGACGTTTTGCCGGCTATCTGGAAGCACAGAATATGGTGCAGGCAGCGGGCGTTCTGAAGCAGCTGCAGGGCCTTCAGATTCTGCTGACAACCGGCATCATCTTCTACGTACTGCTGCAGTTCTTTATTCTCTTAAAAAAGAATCTGCAGGAAGCTTAAGTGAAGAAGCGGACAGCCTGAAAACAACTGTTTTACAGGCCGTATGGTCAAAAAAGCAGTACGATCATTAACAGGATTTAAAAAGCTGGATGACAATGAATAAGATGAAAACCGGCACGGCGGTTCTGTGCGGCGGCACGAGCCGCCGCATGGGAGTCGATAAGGCTGTACTGAAAATCGGAGAGCGAACCTTTCTGGAAGAGATTCTTTCCCGTTTTAACGATAGGACTGAGGTTTATCTCTCTGTGAGAAAGGGACAGCGCTACGGACAGGAACTGTCAGGCGTCACAATCCGCTATGCAGAGGACATTTACGAAGACTGCGGGCCGCTGGGCGGTCTGCACGCCCTGCTTTCCTCCTGTGAGGAAGAGGCTCTGTTTGTGACAACCGCAGATCTGCCGCTGGCGGATCTGCAGCTGAAAAGAGAGCTGCAGGAATATCTGCTGCCTTCTGTCGATGCGGTGATACCGATCGATCCGGACGGCCGTCTGCATCCTTTATGTGCGATTTATACGAAGCGCTTTCTTCCGATGATCGAAGAGGCACTTTGCAGCTGTCGGTACAGAGTGCGGGACGTTCTGAAGGCGGGGGTCGTCTCTTATGTTCCGGTTACGAAGCTGACAAGCGGGACGGAAAAACTGGCGAACATTAACACACCGGAGGATTATGAGCAGTTTTTGCTGATGCGAAAAAATCATCCGATAACAAAAAACCGGTACGGCATACCGGTTTTTTCTCTGGCAGCGTATTCGGGAAGCGGGAAGACGACTTTTCTGACTGAGCTGATCAGAGAACTTTGCGCAAAAGAGATTCACACTGCAGTGATTAAGCACGACGGTCATGATTTCGAAATTGACCGTGAGGGAAAGGACAGCTGGAAGCTGGCCCGCGCAGGTGCTAAAGAGGTGATTCTGAATTCCGCATCGAAAACAGCGCGAATGCAGTATTATGAACGGGACATCCGTTCGGTCGTGGATGATATCACCGATGCGGATGTGATTCTGATAGAAGGCAGCAAGCACGGCCCGTATCAGAAGATCCTGTTCTTCAGAGAAGCCGCAGGGAAGCCGGCAGCAATGGATCTGCAGCAGGAGCAGCCGGTGCTGATTATAAGTGACCGCAGAGACTGGCCGCAGGCACGTTGTCCGGTATTCGGACTTCAGGACACATTTAAAACAGCCTGCTGGATGCAGGACAGATTAGCAGGAGAGTGACAGCATGCATCTTGATTCAATTGAAACTGTACAGTCCGCTTTATTCAGAAGTGCTGACTGTCTGCCTGTGATTTCCGTTCCGATGGAAGAGGCCTTTGGCTGTATCCTGGCAGAGGATATGCTGGCGCAGACAACGCAGCCGCCGTTCCGCAGATCAGCAATGGACGGCTATGCACTTCGTTATTCTGATCTGGCAGCTGCCGGCACACCGGGCGTATTTCCGGTGAAGGGAATTCTGTATGCAGGAGATCAGCCGCTTGACTCTTTCCCGGAGGGAAGTGCTGTGAGAATTATGACCGGCGCACCGATTCCGGATGAAGCAGACGTAATTATTCCGCAGGAACTGACAGATTACGGTGAGAAGCAGGTGACAATTCATCGTGCGCTGCCGCAGCATGCCAACTGTATTCCGGCAGGAGAAGATTTCCGGAAAGGAGATGTCATCAGCTCTGCGGGAAGGTTCGTGGATGCGTATACGGTTGCGGCAGGCGTCGCAGCCGGCATAAAAAAAGTTTCGGTCAGACGCAGAATCCGTGCTGCTGTTCTGACGACCGGTTCGGAGCTGCGTGATTTGGAGCAGGAGCTTAAGCCCGGTCAGATTTACAATTCCAATAAAGCATATTTTGCGGCGCGACTGCAGGAGCTGGGCTGTGAAGTGATCATGGCAAAAAGTGTGGCAGATGAGGTCGGAGAGATTCGGGAGATGATCAGAGAAGCTGCAAAGAGGGCAGATCTGATTATTACAACAGGAGGCGTATCTGTCGGAAAACGCGATTATCTTCCGGAGGTACTGGAGAATCTTTCCGCAGAGACGATCTTCCGCGGGATCTCCGTAAAGCCGGGGTCACCGACAACGGCAGCTCACTACGGAAATACAACCATTCTCTGCCTCTCCGGAAATCCGTATTCCTCGATTGCCATGTTTGAGATTCTCTTCCCTTATTATGAGCAGAAGGCTCTTGCAAGGGAAAGAAACCGTCTGACCGCACTGACGGTGCCGACCGTCAACGGCTATCCGCGGCCGTGTCAGAAGAGGCGTCTGGTGAGAGGAATTCTCACACCGGAGGGAGTGCAGATCCCGAAGCATCAGAGAAACGGACAGCTGCGCGACGGCATCGGAAGCAACTGTCTGGTGGAGCTTCCGGAGAATTCGCAGCCGGTTCCGGCCGGCGCACCGGTGAAGGTGCTGCTGATTTAAAATAGAAATAAAAATACTGCCGCAGTCTGAAACGGGGTGGACGGTACAAGTCCTCCCGCTACCGGCTGCGGCAGTTTTTCGTTGTATTCAGGCTGAAATCCGATGCCGGCTGCATTTGCCGGGAAAAAACTTACCGGATATCGTTGAAGCCGACTTTTTTGATGTTGTTGCTGACATCATAGTGCTTGCCGCCCCAGTAGAGTCTGTTGGTGACTTCGCACTTCTCATTCGGGGTGACGTCCTTCATGATCCACTTGTAGAATTCATCGAAGCCGGTTCGGTCTACGATATAGCCGACATGCTCCTTGGTTTCATAAGCCTTCGGATCAATATATTCTTCTACGTAAGCATAGGCATTCTCGACAAGCTTCAGAACAGTTTCCTCATCAGCCCACTTCATGAAATCCTCTGCCAGTCTCGGATTCTTCTTTCCTGTACGGCCGAGAAGAACGACACGGAAATAGTGCTCCTTTGATCTTGTCCATGCGCGGGTCGGGCAGTAAGCGACGCAGACACCGCAGCCGATGCACAGGTTCTCATCGCGGACGACCTTGCCGCCGACCATCTTCAGAGCGCCGACGGAACGGATCTTGCAGTAATCCACACACTGGGTGCAGCCGATGCAGCGGTCGGCATCGTACTGCGGATCGGTCATGCCGATAATGCCGAAGTCGTCCATGCGGACCTTGGCGCAGTCATTGGAGCAGCCGGTAAATGCAATCTTGAAATGACGGTTGTTCGGGAAGATCTGATCTTCCATCTTCTGGGCAAATGCTGTTGTATCATAGCAGCCGAAGGGGCAAAGACGTGCGCCCGGACATGCCACGACGTTTCTGGTGCCGGATGCCGGGAAGCCCTTGTCGCGCTCCTCCTGGTTGATGCCGGCTTCATCGATGCAGAGCTGCAGCTCCTTATTGACCTTGTCGACATCTTCAAGAGAGATGCCCGGAATCTCGATACCCTGTCTGTTTGTGATAAAGATGGATCCGTTTCCGTATTTTTCAGCGATTTCCGTGATTCGTGCCATGCTCTTTGCATTGATCAGTCCGCCCGGGACACGCACTCTGGATGCCGTTTCGCCCCTGTGCTTCGATACACGGAAAGCATTTTTCTTTAATGCTTTTAAATTAATATCCAGGCTCATTGCCATCCTCCCTTTTAATCAAGCATGTTCTTGCTTACAGAGTAATTGAATACCGGTCCGTCGATGCAGACATACTGATCGCCGATGCGGCAGTGACCGCATTTACCGAGACCGCAGCACATCTTTCTTTCCTGGGAAACCCAGATATTTTCTTCCTTGAAGCCTCTCTCAAGCAGTCCCTTTACGGAGAAACGCATCATTGGCGGAGGACCGACTACAACGGCAGCAGCTGTTGCAGCGTCTCTGACCGGAAGATCCGGGATGTAGGCGGTGACAAGTCCGATGCGGCCTTCATAGCCTTCCGGAGCGCCGTCAACTGTGAGAATCAGGTTCAGCTTCTCATCCCATTCCTTCAGATCAGCACGGAAGAGCATATCATCCGGGCTCTTGAAGCCGGCGATGACATATTTGTCCTTCGGATTGGAAGAATCAGCCAGTGCCTGAATCACACCTCTGACCGGAGAGACACCTGTACCGCCTGCGATGACAACGGTCTCGCCGTCTACAAAGAGAGAAGTGTCAAAGCCGTTGCCGTACGGGCCGCGCATCAGAAGAGACTGTCCCTTGTAATGCTCGAAGATTTCGTTTGTGACAGTGCCGACACGACGGATTGTCAGATCGACAAAGCCCGGGCCGATGCCGCTGATGGAGATCGGAGCCTCGCCGAATTTCGGAACGGAGACTTCAAAGAACTGTCCCGGCTTGCACTCACCGTGAAATTCCATTTTAAATGTATATTCTTTTTCGGTATGCCGGATCACATCAAGAATCTTTGATGCAAAGGGCATATAGATGTTTTCAGTCGTACTCACTGCTGTTCCTCCTTTGCCGAAGCATCACAGACCTTGTTGATGATGTTGGAGAATGAGATATATTCCGGACATACGTCATCGCATCTGCCGCAGCCGACACACATGTTGTAGCCGAAGCGTCTTCTGTGATCGTAGATTTTATGCAGTACCTTGAAACGCATGCGCTCGCCGTTGGTGCGTCTGTACTGTCCGCCGCCGGCAACAGTGGTGTAGCCGTTCAGCATGCAGGAGCCGGCAACGCGTCTTCTTTCGCCGACCTTGCCATTATCTGAATAGAAGGTATCCTGCATTGTAAAGCAGGTACAGGACGGACATACTGTTGTGCAGCGTCCGCAGTCGATGCAGCGGGAGGAATACTCATCCCATAACGGATCCTTATAAACAGAATTCGGAACAGTTTCCGGAATTCTGACGCGGACTGCGGTTTCTTCGACATGAGACGGTGCAATCTCCGCCTTTGCGGCATGCATTTCCTCAAAAACAGCTGCCACTTCCGGGTCCTTTACGTCGGAGCGGACTTCATCGCCTTCGACATCCAGAGAGAAGAGATAGCCCTCTGTGGAAATATTGCTGCCCATATCGACACAGAAGCAGTTATCGAAGGCCTTCGGACATCCGATAAGAGCGAATTTGACGTGCTCACGAATCTTCTTATAAAAAGGATCCTCGAATTTATTATTGAGGTAAATGTCATCGAGACTCTTTACGGCATGCAGATCACAGCTTCTCAGGAAGATGATGGCATCGCTTGTATCCATGTCAGCTTCCTTTGTTTCGTTCTCCACAAAGTAGAAGAGTGTTCTGGAGAGCGGTGTGAGAAGCTCTTTGAAAGAGTAATCTGATTTTGCAGCAAGTTCCATCTCCTCCAGAGAGGAGACAAAATCATATCTGACGACATCAACGTCTGTGAAGCGGCCTTCTCCGATCTTTCGAACAGGTGCGTACAGACGATAGGACTTGCCCAGTCTGGCGAGGACTTCGTTAAAAGTCTGCCGGTTCATTGTGTATCCCATAGAATCTCCTTTACATGCTTATGCTACCGGCCTGAATCTCAGGGCCGGATATCTCATGATGTATGATAAATGAGCTTATAACCATTATAGCGGTTTCGGAAGGGAAAGCAAATAAACACTTCCGTTATTATGCATATGGAAATGCCGGAAAACTTACAAAGTTTTATCTAATATTAAAAAGTTTATGGAAAGTAAACGATAAGAGTGCTAGAATTTAAACAGTTTAAATCGTAAATCCTTAATGAGGGAGGGATAAGTATGAGTAAGGAAGAAAAAGGAAGCGGATCACCCTATGAGCTTGAAGGAAGACCGGCCCTGCCGGTAGCGATTTCACTCGGACTGTAGCACGTTCTGGCGATGTTCGTCGGAAATCTGACACCGCTGATCGTCATTCTGGGAATCTGCGGCATCACAGCGGATGCCGGTTTTGCGGAGCTGCGCGTCTCGCTGCTGCAGAATGCAATGCTGGTTGCCGGTATCGTAACCCTGATTCAGGTTGTCACGATCGGACCGGTCGGAGCAAAGCTTCCGATTGTCATGGGAACAAGCTCCGGTTTCATCGGCGTTATGTCCAGTATTGCGAATTCCATGGGCGGCGGTGTGCTTGCCTACGGCGCAATTCTGGGAGCAGGATTTATCGGCGGCTTCTTCGAAGTTCTGCTGGGCTCTTTTCTGAAGCCTCTGAGAAAGTATTTCCCGCCTGTTGTAACCGGTACAGTCGTCATGTCAATCGGTCTTTCGCTGCTGTCAGTCGGTATCAATTCCTTCGGCGGCGGTAATAAGAACGCAGACTTCGGATCTCTGGAAAATCTGTTCGTTGCAACGGTGGTTCTGGTGATCATTCTTGTTCTGAAGCATGCAACAAAAGGCTTCACAAGTGTTTCTTCTATTCTGATCGGTATTATCTGCGGCTATGTGCTGGTAGCCATTATGGGTGCCGTCCTGCCGCATACATTTACCTATACAAATGCAGCCGGCGAGACAGTGGAAGCGACAAAATCATGGGTACTGAACTGGACAGCTGTACAGAATGCATCCTGGTTTGCCATTCCGAAGCTGATGCCGGTCAAATGGGTATTCGATGTGAGAGCCATCCTTCCGCTGATGATCATGTTTATCGTTACATCGGTTGAGACGGTCGGCGATATTTCCGGTATCACAGAAGGCGGTCTCGGAAGAGAAGCAACAGACAGAGAACTTTCCGGCGGTGTTATGTGCGACGGCATCGGTTCTTCTTTCGCAGCTCTGTTCGGCGTTCTTCCGAATACATCCTTCAGCCAGAACGTCGGCCTTGTTGCACTGAATAAGGTTGTCAACCTGTTCTGTATCGGAATCGGCGGCTGCTTCCTGATCTTATGCGGACTGTTCCCGAAGCTTTCCGCTCTGCTTTCCATCATGCCGCAGAGCGTTCTGGGCGGAGCAGCTGTTATGATGTTTGCATCGATTATTGTCAGCGGTATCCAGCTGATCACAAAGGAGCCGATGACAGCCAGAAGCGTATCAATTGTAGCGGTTTCACTCGGTGTCGGTTATGCACTCGGTGCCACAAGCGGCATCCTGGCACATCTTCCGTATCTGGTACAGCTGATCTTCGGTGAGTCCGGTATTGTTTCTGCATGTGTGATCTCAATCATTCTGAATATCGTGATTCCGCAGGATGCCGAGATGAAAAATGTTTAAAAATCGCTTACTGCCATGTGCGATTTGATAAAAGGAACGGATCCGCCCCCTGATGAGGCGGATCCGTTCCTTTTTAGTTTGATTATGAGTGCCGGAAGATCCGGCCCGTACTGTGCGGCGCTGCGAAGAGGCAGCGGGACGGTGCATGCTTTACGACAGGAGACTGATTCCGAGTACAAAATGCGAGATCAGGAAGAGCAGGAACAGGTGGCCCGGATAAAAGGCGTAGAAGAAATACTTGTTCTGCTTTCCGCGCTTGCCGTTATACATCAGAAGCGGGATGAAAGCGAAGACGGCCGGCCACTCCCAGAGACTGATGAAGATGGCTCCTGCCACACACTGCAGATAGCGCTCGTTATGCAGAACATAGAGAAGCAGAATCAGCATCATGCCCTTATTGCCGTAATCAAGAGAAAGCTTTCCGGCAATGACGATAAACGGAATCGTGGAAAGATACTGCAGGGCGAGACGCAGCTCCGGAGACCGCAGCTTCAGCTCACCGATCAGCTCAAATACCCAGAGCATCGCGATGCCGAATGCCAGTTCAAACATGACGTTCTGATGGCCGTCGTAGCGGATGCGGCGGAAGAGCGCGAGGTCGAACGGAAGCTCGGAGAGAATACCGAAGAGAAACAGGCGCATAACGTACTTCGCCTTGCTTCTGGTGTACAGAAAGCCTTCAATCAGAAAGAAGCAGAACACAGGGAAGGCAAAGCGCCCGACGCCGCGGAGGAAACGATAGAGGAGAACGACATTCCAGAGGGGTGAGCCTTCCGTAATCGGACGGTTCGGCTGGATGACGCCGTAGTAAAGCAGAGAGGCGGCGGAATGATCAATCAGCATGGAGATAATGGCCAGCCGCTTGATAAATGCTGCATCTAAAATCCGAAATCGCTCGGATAAACTGAAGTTCATGGAAACCTCCTTCAACTGCCGGAATCTGTATGTCTGAAAACTGTTCCGGAACGTCATTCGCAGCAAGTGTATTCAACACTTTTCCGGCATCCGCGGAATTTTTCGGGGAACAACCAACATATTTTACTATAATCCCAGAAAAAATAGAACATCCGCTCATAATTTGGTGTAAATTTTCGTTTTGAGAGACGCAGTGTTTATGCTATACTATCCAGAGTGAAAAAAATCATCCAGAAAGGAGATTTGCAATGATTTACACAAACAAAGTTGAATCAATGTGCCCGGTAACTCAGGGCGTGCATCACGGTGCAGCTCCGATTCCTGAAGAAGGCCAGTGGATTCAGTCCAAGAAGGTCGAGGATATCAAGGGCTACACACATGGTATCGGCTGGTGCGCACCGCAGCAGGGCGCATGCAAGCTTTCTCTGAACGTTAAGGACGGCATCATCCAGGAGGCTCTTGTTGAGACAATCGGATGTTCCGGTATGACTCATTCTGCAGCTATGGCAGCAGAAATCCTTCCGGGCCTTACAGTTCTTGAAGCTCTGAACACAGACCTTGTCTGCGACGCTATCAATACAGCTATGAGAGAGCTGTTCCTTCAGATCGCTTACGGCCGTACACAGTCCGCATTCTCTGATGACGGTCTTGCAGTCGGTGCTGGTCTTGAGGACCTCGGCAAGGGACTTCGTTCCATGGTCGGTACAATGTACGGCACACTGAAGAAGGGCCCGCGTTATCTTGAGATGACAGAAGGCTACTGCAAGCAGGTTGGTCTTGATGAGAACAACGAGATCATCGCTTACAAGTATGTCAGCTTCGGCAAGATGATGGACTTCATCAAGGCCGGTGATGACGCACAGACCGCTCTTGACAAGGCTTCCGGTCAGTACGGCCGCGTTGACGATGTCGTGAAGTGGATTGACCCGAGAGAAGAATAAAGAAAGGAGGACATGAACATGGCTATTACATTCGAATCATTTGAAAGACGTATTGATCAGATCAACCAGGTCCTGAACAGCTATGGCATCTCTTCCCTTGAAGAAGCTGTCAAGATTACAGAGGACGCAGGTCTTGATGTTTACCACATGGTAGAGAACATCCAGCCGATCTGCTTCGAAAATGCTAAGTACGCTTACACTGTAGGTGCTGCTATCGCAATCAAGAAGGGTGCACGCAAGGCTGCTGAAGCTGCTGCAGCAATCGGTGAAGGCCTTCAGGCTTTCTGCATCCCGGGCTCTGTTGCTGACCACAGAAAGGTCGGTCTCGGCCATGGTAACCTCGGCAAGATGCTTCTTGAAGAGGATACAGAGTGCTTCGCTTTCCTGGCAGGCCACGAGTCCTTCGCAGCTGCTGAAGGTGCTATCGGTATTGCTATGAAGGCTAACAACGTTCGCCAGAAGCCGCTTCGTGTTATCCTGAACGGCCTTGGCAAGGACGCTGCAAAGATCATCTCCCGTATCAACGGCTTCACATTCGTTGAGACACAGATGAACTATCAGACAGGCGAGGTTGAGGAGATCAGCCGTACAGCTTACTCCAACGGCCCGCGTGCAAAGGTTAACTGCTACGGCGCTAACGACGTTACAGAAGGTGTTGCTATCATGTGGAAGGAAAACGTTGACGTTTCCATCACAGGTAACTCCACCAACCCGACACGTTTCCAGCATCCGGTTGCAGGTACCTACAAGAAGGAAAGAATCGAAGCTGGCAAGAAGTACTTCTCAGTTGCTTCCGGCGGCGGCACAGGCCGTACACTTCACCCGGACAACATGGCAGCAGGCCCGGCTTCCTATGGTATGACAGATACTATGGGCCGTATGCACAGCTCTGCTCAGTTCGCAGGTTCTTCCTCCGTTCCGGCTCACGTTGAGATGATGGGTCTGATCGGTATGGGCAACAACCCGATGGTCGGCGCAACAGTTGCTGTTGCTGTTTCCATCGAGGAAGCTGCTAAGGCTGGCAAGTTCTGATAAAAAACAGAACAATGATGTCATGATTTCACATGACACAAATAGATATTGTTAAAAACGCAATCTGTGTTTGACAATTCGGTTCAGACCCATCATGGAGAATAAAAGTATCCATGATGGGTCTGACTTTTTTAGCTGGATTTCGGTCCTGGATTATATGTGACGGGACTGAAATGACAGCCGTGAAAATAGTATGGCCGGTATAAACTACATTTCCGAGTGTTTTTATATGTTTTATATTGCGAAAGTGATCGATTTCCTGTAAAATGGCAATACTGACGTATTAACGTGTTGAAATCATCATCTGTAAGAAGGACGTCATGAAACTTAAATATGTAGCAAAACGTCTGCTTGCTGCCGTACCGACTTTCTTCGGCATCACGATTCTGGCGTTTATTATATTGAATATGGCACCCGGTTCACCGCTTGATGCGATGCTGGCAGATCCGCGTATCAATGCTGCGGAGCTGGAGCGAAAGCGGCAGGCGCTGGGGCTGAATCAGCCGGTTCTGGTTCAGTACTTCAGCTGGCTGCGGCAGTTCCTGAGCGGAAATCTCGGGTTTTCCTATAGCACGCAGCGCCCGGTTGCGGCAATGATTCTGGAGAGACTTCCGGCGACCGCATTGCTGGCATCCTGCTCTATTCTGCTGTCGCTGATTGTTTCCATACCGCTCGGTATCTTTGCTGCCGCAAAGCCGAACAGTCCGCGAGACTTCTGTTCAAGCGGTATTGCACTTTTTATGATGGCGGCTCCGAACTTTTTCGTTGGTCTGATTCTGATTTACTTCTTTGCGATTGTATTTCAGATTCTTCCGTCAGGCGGCATGTATGACTCATCCGGTACGCGTTCGATCGCGGATCTGCTTCGCCACATGCTTATGCCCTGCCTTGTTCTTTCGTTTCAGCAGATCGGAGGCTGGGTCAGACATATGCGCAGCAGCATGCTGGATGTCATGCAGGAGGACTACATCCGCACGGCCAGATCCAAAGGTCTGACAAGAACAGCAGTTCTGTTCCGTCACGGATTGAAGAACTCCCTGATTCCGGTTGTGACTGTCGTCGGTATGTCGATTCCGTCAGTTGTCGGCGGAGCAGTTGTCACAGAACAGATCTTCGGCTGGCCCGGCATCGGTACGCTGATGGTGACGGCAATTCAGGCAAGAGATTACCCGGTCATTATGGGCGTGACAGTCATGCTTTCCGCAGCCGTTCTGCTCGCTAATATTCTGACGGATCTGGCATACGGTATTCTGGATCCGCGCATCAGTTACAAGTAAAAGGAGAGGGCATGAAAAAGCAAAAAAATGAAAGCTACCTCTCCGATGTACTGGAAAAGCTGAAAAGACATAAGCTGGCCATGCTCGGCCTGGTGATTCTGCTTCTGGAAACCGTTCTGGTGATCGTGCTTCCGTATGTGCTGCATCTGGATCCCTATACTTCGGATTATACGGCATTCTCTCAGGCACCGAGTCCGAAACACATCCTGGGAACGGATGCAATCGGAAGAGACACCTTTGCGCGCCTTGTATTCGGCGGCAGAACCTCCCTGCTGGTAGGTCTGCTTTCCACCCTGATCAGCTGCTCAATCGGTGTGCCGCTCGGACTTCTTGCAGGTTATTACAGAGGCAAGGCCGAAAACCTGATCATGCGTGTGGCGGACGTCTTCATGTCATTCCCGTCGATCGTACTGATTCTGGTTCTGGTTTCCCTGATCGGTCCGTCCGTCTGGTCTGTTACGATCGTCATCGGTCTGCTGAACTGGACGCAGTTCGCCCGGTTGATTTATTCCAGTGTTTTATCTGTATCGGAGAAGGATTATGTAGAGTCGGCGCGCGCGATCGGCTCATCTGACAGAAAGATTATTCTTTCGTATATTCTGCCAAATGCATTTGCCCCCATTCTGATTGCTGTCACATTCCAGATGGCAGGTGCGATTCTTTCGGAATCATCACTCAGCTTCCTCGGAATGGGCGTACAGCCGCCGGCTGCAAGCTGGGGCAACATGCTTTATGACGCACAGTCCATCACGGTGCTCTCCAGACGCCCGTGGCTGTGGCTGCCTCCGGGAATTGCACTTCTTGTGACAGTTCTCAGTATCAATTTCCTTGGCGACGGTATCAGAGATGCTCTCGATCCGAAGGTCAAGGTATAACATTATGTTGTGTATCCTGAGAGAAACGCCTGTGTGCAGGATGTGTATTGAACGCAGCAGACAGACGTACTCTCATAAAAGGTTATAAAGAGGAGGAACATCATGAAAAAGACGAGCAGAGCTATTTCTCTTGCAACAGCTCTTCTGCTGGCAGTATCAGCTGCGCCTGTTTCTGCAGCTGAGTCCGTTGCAGAAACAGCAGAAGGAGAGAAGGTTGTTACCGCAGCTATTTCAACTGCATGGGACACCCTGATGCCGCTGAACACAACCAGCAACTACACAAGAATGGTTGTGGATCAGATCTATGACCGGCTGACACAGACAAAGGCAGACGGCACAATCGAAGGCAGACTTGCAACTTCCTGGGAAGGCAACGAGGATTCCACCGCTGTCACCTTCCATCTGGCAGAGAATGCAGTCTGGTCCGACGGTGAGCCGGTAACAGCTGATGACGTTGTATTCAGCTATCAGATGTATTCTGATCCGGCTGTAGATGCAAAGAGCCGTTATCATCTGGAGTACATCGCAGGTGTTGATGAGTCCGGTGCAGAGCTCTCCGAGGATTCTATTGAGGTTACAGCAGAGGATGATTATACGGTTACATTTAACCTGAAGTCCTCTATGTATATTGACACTTTCCTGCAGGACAATGATACGGTTTATATCATTCCGAAGCATGTCTTTGAAGGAAAGACAGCAGAAGAGATCAACGCTCCGGATCTGTGGGCTAATCCGGTCGGCTCCGGCCCGTTCATCTATTCCAGCGATATCAACGGCGAGCGTATCGAGTTTGTTAAGAATGAGAACTATTTCCTCGGCGCTCCGAAGATTGACCGTCTGATTCTCCGTGTTACAGATTCTGCCAGCATGCTCGCAGGCCTGATCAACGGCGATATCGATGTTATCGGCTACGGCTCCATCCTGACAGATGACTGGGAACTTGCCAATGAGCAGGAGAACCTGGTTGTGGAATCTGTTCCGACAACTTCTTACTCCACACTGATCTTCAACACACAGAAGGAATATCTGACAGAGAAGGTTCGCCAGGCTCTGAACATGAGCATCAACCGTCAGGTTCTTGTTGACGGTCTGCTTCTCGGACAGGGTGAAGTCATTGTCACTCCGTTCTCTTCAGCAAGTCCGTATTACAATGAAAATGTAGAAGTATGGTATGATCCGGAAACGGCAAAGACTATGCTTCAGGAAGAAAACTTCCCGTTTGATCAGACTCTGAAGTTCTACATTGCTTCCGGCAACAGCATCACAGAGCGCTGCGCAGCTCTGATTGAGCAGGATTTCGCAGCTGTCGGCGTAAAGGTACAGATTGAGCAGGTTGACTTCTCTACTCTGATGAGCAACATGCAGGAAGGCAAGCATGACCTCGGCATCATCGGTTCCGGCGGAACTCTGGATCCGAGCGAAAGCCGTGAGATGATCGCTCCGGGCAGCTCTGTCAACTTTGCACAGCTGCAGGATACAGTTCTTTCCGATCTGATCGATGCAGGCAACGCAGAGCTTACATTCGAAGCACGCAAGCCGTATTTCGATGAGTATCAGGAAAAGATCAAGGAGATCTCTCCGATGGCTTACCTCTACACAAGAAACACCCTCAGCGCTTATAATAAGCGTGTGACCGGTCTTGATGTGGCAAGCTTCAACTGCCTGAACTGGTCCACATGGAACTGGGACGTTGAAGGCTGATCAATAAAGCAGCAGGTATGCAGTCTGCTTTCAACAGCAGAGTTATCTGAACAAAAGGCAGCAGATGCTGCCATGTAGATTCACGGAGTCCCGGGTGCGTAAGACGGCAGGTGCTTTGCCGTTTCGATGTGCCCGGGACTCCTTCAAAACGTATTAGATCATTTGAGGACTGGCATGGATTCATTGCTCAATGTAGACGGACTGAAGGTTCGGTTTGCAACAAAAAAAGGAATGGTGGATGCTGTTGACGGCATCAGCTTCAGTATTGCACCGGGAGAGATTCTGGGTATTGTCGGAGAATCCGGCTGCGGAAAGAGTGTGACAAGTCTTTCAGTCCTGCAGCTGCTGGCAAAGAATGCCGAAATTGCAGAAGGCAGTATTCGCCTGAACGGAAGAGAACTGCTCGGACTTCCGGAGTCTGAGCTCTGCAAAATCCGCGGAAATGAGATCTCCATGATTTTTCAGGATCCGATGGCAGCGCTGAATCCGACGATGACAATCGGAAAGCAGCTTGTCGAGCCGCTTATGCTGCATCGCGGTCTGGACCGCAGGACAGCGCAGCAGGAGGGAATTCAGATTCTGAAGCAGGTGGGAATCTCTGCGCCGGAAAAGCGCATGAAGGAGTATCCGCATCAGCTCTCCGGCGGTATGCGGCAGCGAATCATGATTGCCATGGCTTTAAGCTGCAGACCGAAGCTCCTCATTGCAGATGAACCGACAACTGCTCTGGACGTGACGATTCAGGCGCAGATTCTGGAACTTATGCTGCAGCTGCGTGAGGAGACGAAGACGGCCATCATGTTTATCACACATGATATGGGCGTTGTTGCCGAGATGGCAGACCGTGTACTTGTTCTGTATGCAGGAAAGGCAATGGAATACGGCCCCGTGGAAGAGATCTTCGAGAGACCGAAGCATCCGTATACGAAGGGCCTGCTGGATTCTATTCCGCCGCTTGACCGTGATCTTCAGACACTGAAGACGATCGAAGGAACGGTTCCGCCGGCAGGAGATATGCCGCAGGGCTGCCGCTTTGCTCCGCGCTGCCGGTATGCGACAGAGCGCTGCAGGAAGGAACAGCCGGCGATGTACAATTCCGGGAATTCACTTGTCAGCTGTTTTCTGGCTGAAGAGCAATAAGCAGATCCGTATCCGGTAAAAATGATGCCGGTATACTGCGTACAGTGAGGAGAATCTATGCATCCGAATCAGGAAACAATTGTCGAGACGAAGCATCTGTCGAAAACGTTTCGATCAAAAAAGTCATTATTTCAGCTTCATCCGGCAGAGGTGAAGGCTGTCAATGATATCAGCATCTCCATCTACAAGGGAGAGACGCTGGGACTGGTCGGTGAGTCCGGCTGCGGCAAGTCCACTCTCGGAAGAGTGATTCTGAATCTGATTCCGAAGACTGCAGGAGAAGTTTATTTTGAGGGAGAGGAGATTTCTTCTCTGTCAAAAAAAGAAATGTGGGAAAAGCGCCGGAAGATGCAGATTATCTTCCAGGACCCCTACAGCTCATTAAATCCCCGTATGACGGTCTCGGATCTTGTACAGGCACCTCTGGATGTCTACGGGATCGGAGACGCGCAGGAGCGAAGAGAACGCGTCATTCAGACGCTGGAGGATGTCGGTATCGACAGTCGCTATCTGTATCGCTTTCCGCATGAGTTCTCAGGCGGACAGAGACAGAGAATCGGTATTGCAAGATCGCTGATCCTGGATCCCTCTTTTGTTGTCTGCGATGAAGCCGTGTCTGCCTTGGACGTATCGGTACAGGCACAGGTACTGAATCTGATGCGGAGACTGCAGGAAGAAAGAGAACTGTCCTACCTCTTCATCTCCCATAATCTGAGTGTTGTGCGTCATGTCAGTGACAGGGTTGCCGTCATGTATCTCGGCGGAATTGTCGAACTTGCGGATAAGAAAGAGCTTTTTGAGAATCCGCAGCATCCGTATACACAGGCCCTGCTGTCTGCGATTCCGTCTGCGAAGGTCGGAAGGAAGAGAAACAGAATTCTGCTCACCGGAGACGTGCCGAACGCTTATGAGCCGCCTGCCGGCTGCAGATTCCATACCAGATGCCCTTATGCCACAGAGAGATGCAGGACAGAAGAACCGGTGATGAGGGAGATCGCGCAGGGACACAGCGCTGCCTGCCATCTGCTGTGAAAGGAAAACAGCAAAAGAGAGGCTGCCGGACAGAAGCAGCGGCGGCTCGATATGTATATAAGGCTGTGAGAACAAAATTGGGTCTTGACCACAGGAGTTAAAGACGTTAAACTCAGTAATGCGAGGTGATAAAAACAAACCTCGCATTACTTAAAACTCATAGTTAGACAAGACTAATTATGATAATTGAGATCAAACCCAAAAAAGACAAGATAACAGGAGGATAAGAAGAGTATGGCTAAGGCAGCAGTTGTATTTTGGAGTGCAACAGGCAATACGGAGGCAATGGCAGCAGCAGTGGCAGATGGCGCAAAGGTGGACCTCCTGCAGACAGCTGCATTTTCCGCTTCGGATCTTGCAAAATATGATGCAGTCGCTTTCGGCTGCCCGGCAATGGGTGCCGAAGAGCTTGAAGAGGATGAGGTGGAACCGCTGTTTGCCGCTATGGAAGGAGATCTTGGTGGAAAGAAGATCGCACTTTTCGGATCTTACGGCTGGGGTGACGGCGAGTGGATGCGCACATGGGAAGAGCGTGTAAAGAACGCAGGAGCTGTTCTGACACATGATTCCGTAATCTGCTGTGAGGCACCGGATGAGGACGCAGTTGAGGCCTGCAAGGCACTCGGAGCTTCTCTGAACCAGTAACAATAAAACGGACAGGAGTGTAAACCTATGTCAGATCTGGATTTAATAGAGCACTGCTCGCCGACGCTTGCGAATATCAAGCCCGGCAATATTGTCAGCTGCAGCTACAGCTCAAAAGAAGAAGTGCGTCAGAAGCTGCGTGTCTGGAATCGTGCGCTCTCGGGAAAAGGAGTTCGTATCATTCCGCTGAAATATATGAAAAACCGGGTGCTGCTCTATCTCTATCGTCCGGACTGGGTGGAACGCGATCTGAACGGAGAGAAGGCGAGGGATCTGCTTCGCAACTGCGGATACACGGAAGAGAGCGAGGCAGGCTGTGTCACACATCTGATCGCCCGCCTTCGGGAATGCGAGACATTTCCTCACGAGATCGGCCTCTTCCTGGGATATCCGATCGAGGATGTGACAGGGTTTATACTTCACAAAGGACGTGATTTCAAATATTCCGGACTCTGGAAAGTCTATGGAAATGTTGAGAAATCAAAGGAACAGTTCCGGAGATATGATCGCTGCCGCCGCGCATATTACCGGCAGGCGGCAAACGGAATCTCAATTGAGACGCTGACGGTGCGTGCTGAAGGACGTGCGTGAGAAAGACAGTGTCACCTGTCTTATGACGGTTCAATACGCTTAACAAAAGTTCTTGACACTATTGGTTAAATATATTAAACTTTGCTTAAAGAAAGCAATCGTCCGGTTGGAAGGGGTTACTGCTTTTCGTTAATCCGGCAGAAAGAGGTACTGCATGAGTATTGTTATTATCGGTGGAAATGAGTGTATGGAGCGCGAATATAAGAACCTGTGCAAAAAGCACGGCTGCCACGCAAAGGTGTTCTGCCGCTACAACAACTGCATGAAGGACCGCATCGGCAAGCCGGATCTGATGGTTCTCTTCACACACACAGTGTCACATAAGATGGTTAAAAACGCGCTCTCGGATCTTCATGCCGGAACGTCTGTTGTCCGCTCTCATTCAAGCTCACTGGCATCTCTGAAGCAGATCCTTGCGGAAAATGTAGGCTGATTCGATTCAGGAAGCGGATCATAATTCACGGAACTTTCACTGGAAAAAACAGGATCTCCATCATATACTGAATGCGAAGCGCTGAAGTATAAGACGGAGATCTTTTTTATCTGCATCAAGAATGAAAAAACGGAATCTGTGGAGGCAGCTTTGAGCAGAATCAGAAATAAGATGACAGCAGAGGAGCAGGCACGTTTTGATGAACTGGCCGCACCGATCCTTTCTCATAAAGAATATCAGACACTGAAAAGCTTTATTCAGCATGGAACAGTTACAACCTATGATCATTGTGTCCGCGTTGCAGAACACGCATTTTACCTGAACAGAAAACTGCATCTTCATGCAGATGAAAAAGAACTTGTAACGGCATGTCTGCTGCATGACTTTTATCTCTACGACTGGCATACGCATCATGATCGTCTTCATGGCTATCATCATCCGGCTATTGCCGCAGGACAGGCGGAAAGAGCATTCCGGATCAATGCGAACGAATCGGATGCGATCAGGACACATATGTGGCCGCTTACCCTGCTTCATATGCCGTCAGGCAAAGTCGCCTGGCTGCTGACCGGTGCAGATAAATACTGTTCGCTTGCGGAAACGATTCGCTGAGAAAAAAATTTGTTGATAAAGAAAATGAATATAACCCTAAAAATGCCGATGGCAGCTGACGCGTCATATCCGGGCAGGATATGGATCAGGAGCCATCGGCATTTTTTATATTATAGGAAATCCCAATGGATTCCCTGTGATAAAGAAACGCTCCGCTTAATTTCGGATTCACATGTACCGGCGGTACAGAATCAGTGCAAGGCCTGCAGTCAGCAGATCAGACACTGCCTGTGAAGCCAGGATACCGTAGTAGCCGAACACGTGAGACGCAATGACGAGTACCAGAGCGAAGATAACACCCTGACGGCTGACAGAGAGCAGGAAAGCACCGAGAGCCTTGCCGGCTGCCTGAAATGCACAGGTCGTAATCAGTACAACAGACATAAATGCCATACCGGCCTGCTGAAGACGGAGCATCGGAACACCCAGTCGGACAATATCGGTATCATTCATGAAGACGCCGAGAATCGGTTTTGCCGCAACAGAGAGTACGGCAGTGAAAACCAGTGCCAGAATGATCTCAAAGCGATAGCCGAAGCCCAATACGGCCTTCAGACGTTTGCGGTCGCCCGATCCGTAATTGTAACCGATCAGAGGCTGCGCTCCGTACGCAAAGCCCACAAGGATGAGCATTGCAATCATGCTGACCTTCATAACGATGCCCATTGCAGCGATATGATTGGTGCCGTAAGGAAGCAGTGTGCGGTTTGTCAGGGCAACACAGATGCTCTGCATCAGGTTTGTGATCGAAGCAGGAAGGCCGATGGCAAGGATTTCACTGATCTTCTGACGTGAAACACGGACATCAGAGATACTTGAAGAGAGACGTTTACTCTTTTTCAGAAGCACCCGGATAAAGAACAGATCGGAGCAGATATAGCCGATCACAGTTGCAATGGCTGCACCGGCAGCACCCATCTGAAGTCCAAAGATGAATACCGGATCCAGAATCATATTGATGACGGCGCCGAGCACTGTTCCGAACATGGATTCCTTTGCGAGTCCTTCTGTTCTCAGAATATTGGAAGGGGTAAAGGTCAGAATAATCGCAGGTGCTCCTAACAGCAGGAAGGAGTAGTACTGTTTTGCGTGAGGCAGTGTGGTGCTGTCAGCACCGAGCAGATTTAAAACCGGTGTGCGGAATGCAAAGAGCAGAGCCGCAATGACAAGTCCTTCTGCAATGGCACCGTAGAAACAGAAAGCGGAGAGTTTTTTTCCGTCGTCGTATTTCTGCATTCCGAACTGACGGCTGATGACACTGCTGCCTCCGAGACCGAGAATATCACCCACAGCGATCATCAGGGTGAAGATCGGAGAACATAAGGCAACACCGGCTACCAGAGCGGCATTATTGGTGTGCGCGATGAAGAAGGTGTCCACCATATTATAGATGAGGGTGACGACCATGCTCAGTACAACGGGAACAGCCAGCTTCATGTAAGCCTTGCGTACAGGCATGGATGTAAAAAGATCATTATTCAATTTTTTAACCTCCGTAAAAACAAATGCGAGGAACACTATAGCAGAAAAGAGCACTTCATGTAAGAAGAAGTGTCAAAAAAAGCTCAGTGCCTGTTAGTGATGGGCACTGAGCTTTTTGACTAATTATTCCATTATCCATTAGGATTTAGTTTTTACAGATGCAGCACGCGGTCTGCGATTTCAGAGGTTCTTCCCTGATTCCAGTACTGGGTGCCGATGTAGCCGCAGGTTCTGCGGGCAACATGCATCTTGGACTGATCACGGTTTCCGCACTGCGGGCACTCCCAGATCAGCTTGCCGGTGTTATCCTTCTTGATCTGAATCTCACCGTCAAATCCGCATTCCTCGCAGTAATCACTCTTTGTATTGAGCTCCGCATACAGAATCGAATCATAGATATGCTGCATGACACGGATAACTGCCGGAATGTTGTTCTGCATATTCGGAACTTCGACGTAGCTGATCGCGCCGCCCGGAGAGAGCTTCTGGAACTCAGCTTCCTTTGTGAGCTTGGAGAATGCGTCGATGTTCTCTGTTACATGAATATGATAGCTGTTAGTGATGTAGTTTCTGTCAGTGACGCCTTCGATCTTGCCGAAACGCTTCTGCAGACACTTTGCAAACTTGTAAGTAGTGCTCTCAAGCGGAGTGCCGTAAACAGAATAATCAATATTCTCCTCAGCCTTCCACTTTGCGCAGGCGTCGTTCAGAGCCTGCATGACACGAAGACCGAAGGCCTTGCCTTCTTCGCCCGTATGAGAAACACCCTTCATATAGTAAACACATTCTGCAAGTCCGGCATAACCGAGAGAGATGGTGGAGTAGCCGTTGTACAGAAGCTTGTCAATGGTTTCACCCGGTTTCAGTCTTGCCAGTGCGCCGTCCTGCCACAGAATCGGGGCAACGTCGGAAGGAGTGCCCTTCAGACGATTGTGACGGAGCTGCAGAGCCTCATGACAGAGGTTCAGTCTTTCTTCCATGAGATCCCAGAAACGGCGCTCATTCTTGCCGGAGGAGCAGGCAACGTCGACCAGGTTGATGGTAACAACACCCTGATTGAAGCGGCCGTAATATTCATGACGTCCGTTTTCGTAATCCAGTCTGCCGGAGATATTGCCGAGACCTGCATCCGTGAAGCGGTCTGTTGTCAGGAAGCTGCGGCATCCCATGCACGGGAAGCAGTCGCCCTTAAGTTCAAGAGCTTTCTTTTCGGAAATGTAATCCGGCACCATGCGCTTAGCGGTGCACTTTGCAGCAAGCTCTGTCAGATAGTAGTACGGTGTGCCTTCGCGGATGTTGTCATCCTGCAGGACATAGATCAGCTTCGGGAAAGCCGGTGTAATATAAACGCCGGAGCGGTCCTTGACACCTAAGATACGCTGATTCAGCATAACCTCGATAATCAGGGCAAGGTCATCACGAAGACGTCCTTCCGGAACCTCATGCAGATACATGAAGACAGTCACGAACGGAGCCTGTCCGTTGGTGGACTGCAGTGTGATCAGCTGATACTGAATGGTCTGGCAGCCGGATTCGACTTCTGTGCGGACCTCGGCCTCGACCAGAGCACGAAACTGCTCATCGTCCGCCTCGACACCGACATTTTCCAGTTCACCTTTCAGACGCTTTGCGATCTTCTGTCTGGAGATATCGACAAACGGAGCGAGGTGAGAGAGGGTAATAGTCTGACCGCCGTACTGGCTGGAAGCAACCTGAGCAACGATCTGTGAAGCAACGGTACATGCGGTTGCAAAGCTGCGCGGCTTGTCAATATGAGTGCCGGAGATACAGGTGCTGTTCTGCAGCATATCATCCAGATTGACCAGGCAGCAGTTGTGCATGTGCTGTGCGAAATAGTCGGCATCGTGGAAGTGAATGATACCTTCCTTATGTGCATTGACAATCTCTTCCGGAAGCAGATAGCGGCCTGTATAATAGCGGCTCCACTCACCGGCCATGTAATCGCGCTGTACGGACAGAACAGTCGGATTCTTGTTGCTGTTTTCCTGCTTGACCTCTTCGTTGGCAAGCTCGACGACACCGACGATCTTCTGGTCAATGCTGCTCATCTTGCGCATCTCATTGTGCTTGTAGCGGTAAGTGATGTAGAGACGGGCAACCTTCGGTCTGCCGCTGCACATCAGAGCATCCTCAACCTTATCCTGAATTTCTTCTACGGAGAGGTCACGGCCGGCATTGGCAGCGTCCTTCTGGATGCCGGTTGTGATTTCCTGGATCTGCTCCTCTGTCAGACGCTCGCTCGGAATACCCTCTTCTCTGTTGGCACGACGGATTGCCTCTGCAATCTTCTCACGGTCAAACGGCACACGCTCGCCTGACCGCTTCATGACGCACATGGACTGTTCTTCAACATCCATATTTCCGTCAAGAATTTCGTTGTAAATGTACATAAATACAGCTCCTTCCCAAGATGCTTTTGTTCAACATAAAACAGCAAAGATATACTCTTTGCTGTGTAATTAGTGCTATAAAAATGCAAACCACAATATCTTGTCGACGTGCAAGAATCATTATACACGATGATGCAGAAAAGGCAAGTGGCGTTTTCCATACAATCCCGTTTCGAAAAGACCTGTGCGATGTTATAATTGCTGTAAATACAACAATATTTACCATTGCAAAGGGAGACAGATAGATGAACATTTTTATTCATGAGAAGACAAAAACTTTTCATCTGCAGAACGACCTGATCAGCTATATCATGACCGTTCTGCCTGACGGTTCGCTGGGCCAGCTGTATTTCGGAAAGCGTATTCATGATAAGGAAGATTTCAGTTATCTTCTGGAGGGTTGTATCCGTTCACATTCCGCACTTCTGGAGGACAACGGAGAAGGAATCTCCCTGGAACATGTGAAGCAGGAATATCCGGTATACGGCAGCTCGGATTTTCGTGAAGGGGCACTTGAGATTCTGCAGGACAACGGCAGCCGCCTTCCGGGTTTTGTTTATGAAAGCTGTGAGGTCACAGCCGGAAAGCCGAAGCTGCAGGGACTTCCGGCAACTTATACGGAGAGTGACGAAGAGGCCGCAACTCTCCGGATTACGATGAAGGATCCGGTCAACGGTCTTGTTCTGCAGCTTCTTTATACTGTTTTTGCGAAGGGCGGAGTTATTGCCCGTTCTGCGGAAATTTCGAATGAGGGAAATGCAGCTGTCAGTCTGACGAAGGCGATGAGCCTCTGTGTGGATCTGCCGGATGCAGATTACGACTGGATTCAGCTTTCGGGCTCCTGGGCGAGAGAGCGCTATCCGATGCAGCATCGCCTGCATCAGGGCATTCAGGCAGTCGAGAGTCTTCGCGGACATTCTTCCCACCAGCATAATCCGTTCCTGATTTTAAAGCGTCCATCTGCGGATGAATTTCAGGGAGAAGTGCTTGGATTCTCCCTGCTTTACAGCGGCAACTTCCTGGCACAGGCACAGGTGGACACATATGACGTGACACGTGTCCTGATGGGCATTCATCCGGGCTGGTTTCAGTGGAAGCTTGAGCCGGGCGAACATTTCCAGACACCGGAGGCTGTGATTGTCTATTCCGAAAACGGTTTAAACGGAATGAGCCAGACCTTCCATAAGCTGTTTCAGACAAGACTTGCGAGAGGCATCTGGAAGGAGCAGCCGCGTCCGATTCTGATCAATAACTGGGAGGCAACCTACTTCGATTTCAATGAGGAAAAGATCCTTGCCATTGCAGAAAAGGCAAGGGAATGCGGTGTGGAACTTTTCGTTCTGGACGACGGCTGGTTCGGATCCAGACGAAGTGACAACGCAGGACTTGGTGACTGGGTTCCGGCGCCTGAACTTCTGCCGAACGGAATCAGCGGTCTTTCTGAGAAAGTGACAGAGACAGGCATGAAGTTCGGTCTCTGGTTTGAGCCGGAGATGGTCAACCCCGATTCTGACCTGTTCCGTGCACATCCGGACTGGGCACTGGGAATTCCGGAGAGAAGAGCCTCCCTCAGTCGTCACCAGCGGGTTCTTGATTTCTCACGCAGGGAAGTGGTGGACTGCATCCATGAGATGATTGCGAAGATTCTTCGTGAGTCAAAGATCTCTTATATTAAATGGGATATGAACCGCAGCATTACGGAATGCTATTCACAGGCACTTCCGGCAGACCGTCAGGGAGAAGTGTTCCATCGCTACATTCTGGGTGTCTATGATCTCTATGAGCGTCTGATTCAGGAGTTTCCGGAGGTGCTTTTCGAGTCCTGCGCGGGAGGCGGCGGACGTTTTGATGCGGGTCTGCTGTATTATGCGCCGCAGGCCTGGACCAGTGACGATACCGATGCTGTTGAGAGAATTAAAATCCAGTACGGAACCTCCTATGCTTATCCGATCAGCAGTATGGGCAGCCATGTCTCGGCTGTTCCGAATCATCAGGTCAACCGCAGCACACCGCTGAAGACCAGAGCAGACGTGGCTTATTTCGGAACCTTTGGCTATGAACTTGACCTCAATAAGCTGACAGCGGAAGAACAGGAGGAAGTGAAAGCCTATACACAGTTCATGAAGGATCATCGCAGCCTTCTGCAGTTCGGAACCTTTTACCGTCTGCAGTCTCCGTTTGAAGGAAACGAGGCTGCATGGATGGTGGTAAATGAAGACCGCAGCGAAGCGATTGCGGCAGGCTACCGGATCTTGAGCAGACCGAACGGTCCGTTTACACGACTGAAGCTTGCGGGACTTGATCCGGAGAAGCTGTATGAGGTGGAAGGCGTGGGTCGTTATTACGGTGATGAGCTGATGAATCTTGGAATTATTACCAGCGATGCGACCTCCTGCAAGACTGGAGAAAACATCAGACCGGCCGGTGACTTCGTCTCCGAACTGTATCTTCTGAAAGAGGTTTTATAAAGAAAATTTATAAAAATAAAAAGCAAAGTGCGAAAAATAGTGCATTGAAACATATGCAGTGATCATTTTTCTATATGAAATCACAAAAAAACAGGGTATAATACACACATATAGTGCAGTTTGCTTAAAAAAGGAGGATAATTCATGAAAGCAAAGAAGGCATTAGCAGCAGTTCTGGCACTCGGTTTAGTTGCAGCCGGTTCCACAACAGCAATGGCATCAGAATTCAGTGTATCTGAACTGAAGGTTAACATCTGGGACAACAATCAGCGCGAAGGTCTGCAGAAGATCGCTGACGAGTGGACCGAGACATCAGGTGTCAAGGTTTCTGTCGAAGTCGTTGACTGGGACAATTACTGGACACTGCTTGAGTCCGGCGCTACAGGCGGCACTCTTCCGGATGTTTTCTGGATGCACTCCAACACAGCACAGATGTATATGGAGAATGATCTCCTTCTGAACCTTGATGATTATATCGCAGCTGATGATGCGATCGATCTCAGCAAGTACTATGAAGGCATTGTCAGCCTGTACAACAGCAACGGCACACAGTATGCTCTGCCGAAGGATCATGATACAATCGCTCTTCTGTACAACAAGGCTATCTTCGACAAGTACGGTGTTGATTATCCGACAGATGACTGGACATGGGAAGATGTTCGTGATGCAGCTGCCAAGATCACAGAGGCCGGCGCAGCTGACGGTGTTTACGGCTATGCAGTCAACACATCCAACAACCAGGACGGCTGGTACAACATCATCTATGATTACGGCGCACAGGTCATCACAGATGACCACAAGGGCACAACAATCGGTTCCGATGAAGCAAAGGCCGGCATGGAGATGCTTCGCCAGATCCTTGAAGTTGCTGCTCCGCAGACAACAGTAGCTGAGACAGGTACAGATTCTCTGTTCAACTCCGGTCTGGTCGGCATGATCACACAGGGCTCCTGGATGATCAACACCTTCTATACCAACGAGAATCATGAGAACTATGCATGGGCTATGCTTCCGTATGCTGATACAAACGGAAACGGCCAGTGCGATGACGGTGAGCGTTACAGTGCTTACAACGGCCTTGGCTGGGCAGCAGCTGCCAACACAGCTGATCCGGCAGCAGCTTACAGCCTGATCTCTTACTTCTGCGCTGAAAAGGGCCAGCTTGAGCAGGCTGAACTCGGCGTTACCATGGGCGGCATGATGGGCGTTTCCGATGCATTCGCCAATGCATTCGAAGGCATGGACGTATCCGCATTCACACGTGCAGAAGAAGAAGGCAAACTGTTCTTCCGTCCGTACACACGCAACACAACAGTCTGGGAAGATGCTATTCAGCAGGAAGGTGCATTCCTCGATGCATGGCTTGACCCGACAAACGCTGATACAATGGCAGCTGCCTGCGACAACGCACAGACTATCATTGAAAATGCAATCGCTGCCGAATAATACGGCGAATTACAATCTGCTTTGAGATGATTTCAAAGCTGCGTGTCCCGGGGTGGGCTGCTGCATGCTGCCCGCCCCGTTTTTGCACAAAAATCATCTGCCCGATCAGACAAAAACACAGCGATCCGGTCAGAACAATTGCATGTGTGAAAGGGGAATTGAGTTGAATAAGAAGAAGATGACGCCTGCTGAAGTCAGCGAGGCAAAATGGGGTCTGCTTTTCGTGGCTCCGACGATGATCGGTCTGATCGTGCTGAACTTTTATCCGATCATTAAGACAATCTACCAGTCTTTCTGCAAGACCGGTGACTTCGGACGAGGCAACAAATTTGTCGGTCTTGCCAACTATGCGGCTGTCATTCAGGCACCCGAAACCTGGCAGTCCTTCTGGAATACCATTAAGTATGCGATTATTGAGGTTCCTTTCGGAATTATCATCGCTCTGATTCTTGCTGTACTTCTGAATAAGAAAATTAAGGGACGTTCTGTTTATCGTACGATCTTCTTCCTCCCGATGGTCTGCGCTCCTGCAGCTGTCGCTATGGTCTGGAAGTGGCTCTACAACCAGCAGTTTGGTCTTCTCAACAATATCTTCCATACAAAGATTGCATGGATCTCCAATCCGAAGATCGCCTGGATTTTCATCGGTATCATCGGTGTATGGTCTATTATCGGTTATAACATGGTACTCTTCATCTCCGGTCTTCAGGAGATTCCGGGAGATTACTATGAAGCAGCCGAGATTGACGGCGCAAGCGGTTTCCGTCAGTTCTGGTCGATTACAATTCCGCTTCTGAGCCCGACAACCTTCTTCATCGTACAGACCCGTATCATCGGTGCGCTGACGATCTTCGACCTCATGTTCATGGTTATGGACAAGACAAATGTGGCTCTGAAGAAGGTACAGTCTGTTGTCTATCTGTTCTATCAGTATGCATTTACAAACGGCAATAAGGGTTACGGTGCAACGCTGGTAGTTGTTCTTCTGATCTTCATCCTGGTTCTGACGGTTATCCTTCAGAAGATCGAGAAGAAGGTCGTCTATCAGAATTGATAAGGGGAGGAAGATATGGACAGCGCAATTATGAAAACACGCAGAAATAAGGCCCTGATGCATCTGGTTCTGATTATCATGTCCTTCATCATGCTGGTACCTTTTGCATGGATGATTCTGACAGCACTCAAGACAAATCAGGAAGCTATTTCCGTTAATCCGTTTTACATCTTCCCGGCGCACGGCTGGCAGTGGTCCAACTTCGCCACCGTCTGGAAGAGCTATAACTTCATTATTCTTTACAAGAACACGCTGCTGATGATTTTCTTCCGTGTTGTGGCAGCCTGCCTTACAGCAACAATGGCCGGCTACGCATTCGGACGTCTGAAGTTCCCGGGAAAGAACATTCTGTTCTCCATGGTTCTGATTCAGATGATGGTTCCGTCACAGATCTTCATCATTCCGCAGTACGTCATGGTATCCAAGATGGGTATGCTGAATACCACCTTCGGTCTGGTATTCCCGGGTCTTGTTACTGCATTCGGTACTTATCTGCTGAAGACAGGTTATCAGGGTCTTCCGAAGGATCTGGAAGAAGCTGCAGCAATTGACGGCTGCAACGTCGGTCAGCGTTTCCTGAAGATCATGATGCCGCTGACAAGAAGCTCAATGGTTTCTCTTGGCATCTTCACAGCAGTTTTCGCATTCAAGGATCTGATGTGGCCGATGATCGTCTGCACCAATGCAAGTACAACAACACTTTCCGCAGGTCTTGCAAAGATGCAGGGTCAGTACGGAAGTGATTATCCGGCAATGATGGCATCCGCAACACTGGCTGTTCTGCCGATGGTTGTCATCTATGTCATCTTCCAGAAGCAGTTCGTTGAAGGTATCGCTACCTCCGGCGGCAAGCTGTAATGAGAAGACATTTTTCTTCATAGAGTTTATAATGAAAGTCGATTGCTTCTGTGTCAGGCACAAAGCAATCGACTTTAATATCGAGAGGGAGGAGACCGCTTGAAAAAGCAGAGTACAAAACAGCGATTGGACAGATGGAGACGTGAGGAGCAGGCGAAGCTTGCACCGATGACGAGAAAAGAACGTCTGGAATATATTGCCGAGTATTACTGGCTGCTGATTCTCGGAGTTGTCGGAGGAATCGTTCTTCTCGGATATATCGTGTATCGTGCGAACTTTACGGTAAAGGACTACTGGTTCTATGCAATTTACGCCAATACCAATGCGGAAGCAGGAAGCGGCTCGGAGCTGTGGTCAGATTTCAGGGACTACGGATCCTATGATACAAAGCAGAAGAAGCTGATGATGAATTCTGCTTCATATTTTGATCCGTCTATAACAGGCGGAACCAATAACAGCTATTTTCAGTCCTTTGTGGCACTGGTTGAGAGCGGGGATCTGGACATCATTACGATGGGAAGAGCGGGAATCGAGGCGCTTGGTACCAGCGGACGTCTCATGGATCTGTCTTCTGAGGATGGGAAGGAAATCGGAGAGAAGTATGCCGATCGTCTGGTATATGCACTTCCTTATGACACGGAATACAGTGAGACCGAGATACCGATCGGAATCGATGTGTCGGACAGTCTTCTGGTGAATAAATACGGTCTCTATGAGGAAGACTGTGTACTGGCAGTCAGCGCGTATACAAAGAGGCCTGAAGAGGTGAAGCAGTTTCTGGCGTTTATCTTCGGTGAAACAGCTGATTTTTCCGAAAGCAGAACAGCAGATGCAGCCGGGAATACTACGGCATC
>JAUNAG010000199.1 GCA_030527685.1 Lachnospiraceae bacterium
AGATTCTCTATGAAGGCAAGAATGCAGGCAAGGTTGTTCGCGCACATTACAGGGGAACACTGGATGACGGAAGCCAGTTCGATTCTTCCTATGACCGCGGCGAGCCGCTTGAATTTGTCTGCGGCGTCGGCCAGATGATTCCGGGCTTTGACAAGGCAGTTGTGGAGATGGAAGTCGGCCAGATTGTTGATGTTCACATTCCGGCCGAGGAAGCATACGGTGAACAGAATCCGGATGCCATCCTGCACTTTGCCATTGCAGAGCTTCCGGGCTCTGAGAATCTGACAGTCGGCCAGATGGTATATCTCAGCAACCAGTTCGGCCAGCCGGTTCGTGTAAAGGTTACACAGAAGGACGAGACCAGCATCACACTGGATGCAAACCATGAGCTTGCAGGCAAGGCACTGAATTTCCGTATTGAGCTGGTTGAGGTTCAGGAGTAAGCAGTCGCACCGGGCACACGGGTGATATAAGAAAGCGGCCCCAGGCTGTTTTAATAAACCTTTTCATAAAAAGAGAATCGAGGATATACAAAATAACAGGACCCCGACCGGTGATACTTCCGGTCGGGGTCCTGCTTTCTTTGTATCATAGGAAATTCCGCTGAATTTCCTAATAAAAATTCAATCAGATCTTTTCGCCGCGGGCATGCTTGTCCAGAACCTTGTTGATGCGGTCAATCGGGTTCAGGAGAGAAGACAGGGAGCCGTCGTGGTTCAGTGTGTCAATGATGAGTGCAAGATACTTGCTCATATCGCAGCTGACATAATACTCTCTGCTTAGAAGCTCCTCAGTCTGATAAATCAGGTTGGTGGTGATGAGCTTTGTGAAGATGCCCTTGCTGTATGCTTCATCGAACGGTGCTGTGCCGCCTGTCAGAACGCCGAAGGTTGCGCAGATGAAGATTCTGTTTGCCTTCTTCTTCTTTAAGAGCGTAGCGGTTTCGAGAACGCCTTCGCCGGAGGAGATCATATCGTCGATGATGATGATATCCTTGCCTTCTACATCAGAGCCGAGGAATTCATGTGCGATGATCGGGTGCTTTCCGTTCTCGACAGTGGAATAATTGCGGCGCTTGTAGAACATACCCATATCGACGCCGAGTACGTTGGCGAGATAGATTGCACGGCTCATGCCGCCTTCATCCGGACTGACGACCATCAGGTGGCTGCTGTCAACCTTCAGATCCGGCTCTGCGCGAAGGATGTTCTTGATGAACTGGTAGGTCGGTGTGACTGCTTCGAAGCCTGCGTAGGGAATTGCATTCTGTACGCGGACATCGTGCGGATCAAAGGTGATAATGTTGTCGATTCCGAGATCGATGATCTCCTGCAGTGCGCTGGAGCAGTCCAGAGACTCACGTCCGTTCTGCAGAAGCTGACGGCCCTCATAGAGGTAGGGCATGATGACATTGATGCGTCTGGACTTGTTGCAGGCAGCAGCAATGATGCGCTTCAGATCCTGGAAGTGGTCATCCGGAGACATTGCATTTTCGTAGCCGGACATCTTGTAGGTCAGGCTGTAGTTCATGACATCAACCATCAGATAGAGGTCAACGCCGCGGACAGACTGGCTGATCTGTCCCTTTGCTTCACCGGAGCCGAAGCGAGGAGCCTTGGCTTCAATGATGAAGGAGTCGCGTGAATAGCCGTTGTCGGCAGAGGCTTCGCCGGCTTCTACGCGCTCTTTGCTCCACTGGACGAGATAATCGTCCACCTTCTTGC
>JAUNAG010000107.1 GCA_030527685.1 Lachnospiraceae bacterium
TCAACTCTGCGCATGTGCGTGATCGCATTATACACCCGATTTTGTGAACAACTATGATTGCAACATTCGATTTCGCTTTGACGCTTTAGAGCGGTAAAGCTTTTTATATGAGTCAATAGCAAAATCAGGACAAATTATATTAAAAATGATACTTTTATCTGAATTGAGCAACTACTCAAATCGTATTTTTTTCTACAACCTGCGGAATCCTATGCTTTTCGATCAAAAAAAATCATCAAGCTATCGCAAAATAATAGCTCGATGAATCTTTTTATATCTTTTTTTTGTTTCAAATATTTTTATTGAAAAATGTGAGTAAAAAAGTGAGTAAATGCGCTTATCAAGTGCAAAAAAGCCCTGTAAAATAGGGATTTTTTTAGATTTTTCAAAAATAAAACGATATTATTTTCTATGTTGTGATTGACGTTGTCTTCACCTTCGCTGTTTATTTCTTGTTCCGTTACGGATTCACAATCGTGCTTCCGAAGGGAATCTTCAGCTTATAATTAAGGAGGGCTATTATGAGTGCTTTAGCACAGCTGGGATCAGCTCTGGTTTCGGTATGCCAGCCGGGATCACTTCTGCTGATGATTGCCGGAGTTGCAATCGGTATTATTTTCGGATCCATTCCGGGTCTGTCTGCATCCATGGCGGTTGCGCTGATGCTTCCGCTGACATTCAGTATGTCTTCCTCACTCGGAATGAACGTACTGGTTGCTGTTTACATCGGCGGTATTTCAGGCGGTCTTATCTCCGCCATTCTTCTGAATATGCCGGGTACGGCTTCCTCCATTGCGACAACCTTTGACGGTTATCCGATGGCACAGAACGGCGAGGCTATGAGAGCTCTCGGAATCGGTATTGTATTCTCATTCCTCGGTTCCCTGTTCTCCTTCTTCATTCTGTCATTCTTCGCACCCTTCCTTGCAGATGTTGCTCTGCAGTTCACACCGGCTGAGAACTTCGGTATCTGCTTCTTCGCTCTGACGATGGTAGCTGTCCTGTCCTCCGGAAACATGGTAAAGGGTCTTCTGGCAGGTATGCTCGGTCTTGTGTTTGCTATGGTCGGTATGGCTCCGATCGACGGTATCGCAAGATTCACATTCAATAACAACAACATGATGGCCGGCTTCAGCACACTGACCACTCTGATCGGTATCTTCGCCGTTGCAGATATCCTGATTTCTGCTGAGCAGATGAATGCCAAGGGAGTTCAGACCATCCCGATCAACAAGGTCAAGGGCTTTGGCTTCAGCATGCAGGAATTCGTTTCCTGGCTGCCGGGCGCACTTCGTTCCGCTATTATCGGTACCGGCATCGGTATTCTTCCGGGTATCGGCGGTTCCACATCCGGCATGCTGTCCTATGTAACAGCAAAGAATATGTCCAAGCATCCGGAGACCTTCGGAAAGGGCGAGCCGGAAGGCATTGTTGCAACTGAGGCTGCAAACAATGCAACCATCGGCGGTGCTATGATCCCGCTTCTGGTCCTCGGTATCCCGGGCGACGGTGTTACAGCTATGATGCTCGGCGGTTTCCTGATTCACGGTCTCTCTGCAGGTCCGCTGCTCTTCGTAAAGAATGCAGATGTCGTTTACGGTATCTTCGCTGCCTGCATGGTCTGCGACCTGATCATGCTCGTCGTCGAGTGGACATGTATCAAGGGTTTCGTACAGGTTCTGAAGGTTCCGAAGCACATCCTGCTTCCGCTGATTCTGGTTCTCTGCGCCGTCGGTGCTTATGCAACCAACAACAGAATCTTCGACGTACAGTCTATCGTAGTCTTCGGTGTTGTCGGTTATCTGTATCATAAATTCAAGCTTCCGACTACTCCGTTCGTTCTCTGCTTCCTGGTCGGCAACATGACAGAGACCTACCTCCGCAGAGGTCTGATGTCCTACAAGACCTTCGGCGCATTCTTCACCAGACCGATCTTCGATGTCTTCTGGTTTGCAGCCTGCGGTGTTCTCGTATGGTCCATCGTCAAGGCAGTCCTTGCAGCAAGAAAGGAAGCCTGATCTTTTAAAACCAATCAGTATATCTCCGCATACCGGCAGTCGGTATGCGGCCATATTAAAGGAGGATTTAACATGAAGAAAGTATTAGTCGCAGCTATGATGGCAGGTGTGATGACAGTAGCAATGGCAGCACCGGTTGCAGCAGCAGATGCGTGGAATCCGACATCTGCAATCTCTATGGTTCTTCCGGCAGGTGCCGGCGGCGACACAGACCTGACAGCACGTACTTTCGCACAGTATGCAAAAGAGCTGACAGGCGTTGATTTCGTAGTAGTTAATGCCAGCGGCGCTGCAGGCTCTGTTGCTGCAAACCAGGTTCTGAACTCTGCAGCAGACGGCTACACAGTTCTGTTTGGTCACTCTCTTGTAAATGTTGCAAACGTTGCAGGCGTTACAGACTACAACTACACAGCATTCAAGCTTGGCCCGACATTCGCTAAGAATCCGGCTCAGCAGTTCTATGTAAATCCGGAAGTTTACGGCAGCCTTGATGAGTTCATCGAAGCAGCTAAGGCTAACCCGGGTCAGCTGAAGGCCTGCACAGAAGTCGGCGCTTACACATACTATGAACTGCTTCTGTTCGAGAAGGTTGCAGGCATCGACCTTGACCTGATCGACGTAGGTTCCAACGCAGACAAGATCACAGCTATGCTTTCCAAGCAGGTTGACCTTATGCCGGGTGCTTACCTGAACGCTAAGGATTATGTTGAGTCCGGCAAGTTCCTCTGCCTCGGCGCTCCGACAGAAGAGAGATATGATCTGATCGCTGACATCCCGACTCTTAAGGAGCAGGGCATCGACATGACATATCCGGACCTTGACTACTCCTTCTACTTCCCGGCTGAGACTCCGGACGAAGTTATTGCATGGTTCGACGATGTTACAAAGCAGCTCGTTGAGCAGGATGAGGTTAAGGAAGCTCTGGCTAACCTGACAGTTATGCCGTACTACCTGACATCTGAAGAATCTGTTGAGAACGATGCAGCTGCATTTGAGACATTCAAGTCTATCGCTGATTCTCTGGAAGGCTAATTAAATTACTTATTTCATCACAGAGTGAAAGAGCGGAGGGTCAGTTTTATGACCCTCCTTTTTTTATAGAAGGTGCAGTTCAACAGGATAAGCAGTATAATAGAAAGAAGCATGAAAGACGCTTCGAAAGGAATAATTATGACTGAGATTAAAGGAACACCGATTGTAACAGATATGCAGGTCATTCCGGTTGCCGGCTATGACAGCATGCTAATGACACTTAGCGGCGCTCACGCACCGTGGTTCACCAGAAACCTTGTTGTTCTGAAGGACAATGCGGGCCACACCGGAATCGGTGAGATTCACGGCGGAGACTACACCTGCGATGCTCTGAAGTCGGTCAAAGAGCTTGTTGTCGGACAGCCGATCGGCAAATATAAGGGAATTCTTGACAGCATTCACAAGGGAACGAAGAGAGCAAAGGAAGACGATGGTGAGGGTATCCAGACTCTGGATATCTCCAAACTGAAGTTCGTTGTCAAGGCAGAGTGGGCAATTGAATGTGCACTTCTTGACCTTCTTGGCCAGTACCTTGACCTTAAGATGTGCGAGATGCTCGGCGACGGACAGCAGAGAGACAAGGTAGAGACACTTGGCTATCTGTTCTATGTCAGTGATAAGAACAAGGCAGCGGGAGCTCTTCCGTATATTGACGAGAGCGACAGCAGTGATCCGTGGTTCCGTCTCCGCCGTCAGGAGATCCTCACACATGAGCGTGTTGTAGAGGAGGCACAGGTTCTGGCAGAGAAGTACGGCTTTAAGAACTTCAAGCTGAAGGGCGGTGTTCTTGAAGGCGCATATGAGATGGATACCATCCGTGCTCTGAAAAAGGCCTTCCCGGAAGACCGCATCAACATCGATCCGAACGGTGCATGGAGTCTGGAGGAAGCAATCCGTATCTGCAAGCCGATGGAGAATATTCTGACATACATCGAAGATCCGTGCGGACCGGAAGCAGGATATTCAAGCCGTGAGATTATGGCAGAGTTCAAGAATGCCGTTCATCTGCCGGTCGCAACCAACATGATCGCTACAGACTGGAGACAGTTCTATCATGCAGCTACACTGAAGACTGTCGACATCGTTCTTGCAGATCCGCATTTCTGGGGCTTCGAAGGAACAATCCGTATGTCTCAGCTGCTGAATGACTGGGGCCTGACATGGGGCTCACACTCCAATAACCACTTCGATATTACACTTGCTGCATTTGCACAGGCCGGTGCTGCTGCTGTCGGCAATCCGACTCCGCTTGATACACATTGGATCTGGCAGGATGGTCAGAACCTTCTGAAGGATACACCGCAGATTAAGGACGGTTATCTTGAAGTTCCGGAGAAGCCGGGTCTCGGTGTCACTCTTGATATGGAGAAGGTGGAAGAGGCTAACAGACTGTATAACAGCCTGCCGTCTCATGACAGAGATGATGCACTTGCAATGCAGTACCTGATCCCGAACTGGAAATATGATTCAAAGAAGCCCTGCCTTGTCAGATAAGAAGGGCATGTAAGAAAGAACAGAAACAGATGAAAAGGAATGAATCTTATCTGCAGAATGCCGTTAAAGAACTGAAGCAGGAAGCAAAACGTGTCCGGCTCGGAGCTTATGTGATGATAGCACTTCTTGTCGGAGTGCTTGCTCTGAGCTTTCTGAAAAATTACATGCTGACTCTGGGAGCACTAGCCGTTGTGCTCTTTCTGCAGATCTTTGTCTTTAAGAGGCAGCAGAAACGTTATAAGAATCATCTGCAGCAGGCCAATCTGCTGGCAGGGATCGGGGCACTGCTCAGAACTGAGGAGCTGGATGAGAAAGGCGGCGCAGGGCTTTCTGCGGAAACGGTCAGAGCAGCGGAACTGCTTCCGTTTCATGATAAGGGAAATGCTGTGAATTTCTATCTGGGAATGAGCGGCTCCTATGAAAAGCTGAAGGTCACGGTCGCTGATGCGTCCATAGCGGAATATTTCAGCGGAAGTAAGAACAGAGCGATGGTCAACTGTGGCAACTGGACGCATATTGAGCTTCCTTATGACACGGGAATGAACTGGAGGCTTCTGGATACCGAAACAGTTCCGGAAGCTATGCGCAGAGAGTTCTTTGGTCAGCTGCCCGGTATGCAGAAGATTGCGGCAGAAGACTGGAAACTTCCGGAGGGCATGCTGGTATACGGTACAGAGCCGGAAGGAAAACGTCCGTCAGATGCATTTGTCGCACAGCTTCGAAAGCTGAAGGTTTATACACCGGGAAAGCTGGCCGTCAGTATTCACGGAAATCAGGCAGATGTGTATGTCCGGAACCGTTTCCTCGGATCGAGATACCGGGCAAATACGGAGCCGACGGAGGAGCTTCTTGAGAAAGTCTCTTATCCGGAGCTGGAAAAGATTCTGAAACTGATCATGCTTCTGTGATGCGGCAGCAGCTGCTGCTGTATTGCGGAGATAAGAACGGCGGTGCTTATTTCAGCACCGCCGTTTCGGAGATGAGAAATGGAACAATTTTTAGGAATGCTGAATGCACAACTTGTGCTGTTTGTTTACATTGCGGTCGGAATGCTCTGCAAGAAACTGGGAATCATCGATGAGATCGCAAAGAAAAAAATGACGGATTTCATTCTGAAGATCACACTTCCGTGTATGATCTTTAATTCCTTTAATCAGACGCTGACACCGGAGATTCTGCGCAAGACCGGTCTGGCGCTGCTTGTTTCTACCTGCATAGCAGTGATGTCTTATGTGATCGGTAAATTTGCGTATAACAGATTTCCGGAAGAGCAGAAGCATATCATGCAGTACTGCACGCTGGTAAACAATTCGGGATTCTTAGGGCTGCCTCTTGTTTCTGCTGTATTCGGAACAGAAGGACTGCTTTATGCTTCTATTTTTATTCTTCCGAACCGCGTCATGATGTGGACGGCCGGTCTGTCCATCTTCACGGAAAGTGAAGCAAAGCGAAAACGGGCTGCAAACCAGGGCGGAAGCGCTTCGGCACTCGACCCTGCGGAAGAAAAGCTCAGACAGAAAAAAGAACATCGAAAGAATCTGATTCATAACGTTGTGCTGAATCCGGCACTTGTCGCAGTGTATCTCGGTCTGATCCGCAGACTCTTTGATCTGCCGTTCCCTGCTTTTATGGATTCGGCAATCAGTAAGATCGGTGCGATCACGTCACCGCTTTCGATGATGATCATCGGCGGTATGCTGATTGGCGTGCGTCTGCGGGACCTCTTTGACTTTGCAGCCCTCTATCAGTCTCTGTTCAGATTGATTCTGCTTCCGGTTATCGCACTTGCGATTATGAGACTGCTGCATTTTGATCCGGTTTTAACGGGAACATCCCTGATTCTGACAGGCATGCCGGCAGGCTCAACGTCAGTTCTTCTGGCAACACAGTACGGAGGAGATGAGCGCTTCGCTTCGAAACTGGTGATCTCGTCGACGCTTCTTTCACTGATCACAGCGCCTTTGCTGATGCTGCTGATCTGAGGAAGCGGTCTGCATTTTCAAAAAGTAAGACCCGGCAGATTTAAAAACTGCCGGGTCTGATTTATATCTGTTTTTCACTGAACTGATCTACCTGATCTTTGTAATCTTTGTAATAACTGGGGCTGATCTCAAACTTTTTCTTAAACGCTTTGGAGAAGGTCAGCTGATCCTCATAACCGACCATGCTGGCAACTTCCTTGACGGAGTATTCACCTGTCATCAGAAGCTGTGCGGCTTTATGCATACGGAAATCAATCAGGAACTTCTGGGCGGAAACGCCGAGCTCCTTCTGAAAAAGCTGATTCAGATGTGTGCGGCTGACACCGATATCTTCGGCGATCCGGCTGACATTAATGCCCTGGTGATACATGACTTTGATGTAATTGACCGCATGCTCGACATAGACATTGGAGCTGTAATCGAGCGAATGTTCCTTTTTCTCCGCGGAAACCTGCTCTGCATGAAAATCGATCAGATCGGCAAAGAGAAGAAGCATGTAGCATTTACGGCGCAGCTCATTTCCGATCGTCAGTGTTTTATGTTCCAGCATAGAGTTGATCTTATCAAGTATAACGTTCTGATCCGGAGCGGGAAGGACAAGCTTCTCTTTTGTAAATCCGAATTGAGAGACCAGGGATGTGGCGCGGACACCGTTAAAGCCTATCCAGGCATAACTCCAGGGATCGACAGGATCCGAACCGTATGTGATCTCTTCCGAAGGGTGAATCAAAAACATCTGCCCCGCGGTAAGGATGTGTGTGTTTCCGTTTGCGGTATAGAAGCCGGAACCGGAGAGTATGAAATGAATGATGTATTCATCCCGCGGAAGGGTGAGAACATGATTAGGGCGGCAGTCCTCGATTCCGACATGGATCAGATTGGTATCGATGTCTGTCTGACGCAGATTCTCCAGACAGCGGAAGTCCGCGCTGTTCGTATATTTAACGTTTACCATATAAAGGACACTCTGTTTTTTTATAAAATGTTACGCAGGAGTTCTACGTCCTGCAGTTTTGAAGCCCAGCTGGTTGCAAAGCGCACAACGGTATGTGTCTCGTCGTACGGCTCCCAGAAACCGAAATGGACGGATTCGGCGAGTTCTTCCATCTTTTTGTTATCAAGAATGACAAAAATCTGGTTGGTCGGATTTTCATAAACCAGCTGATAATTCTTTTCTTTTAAGATGGTGCGAAGAAGAGATGCTGCTTCAAGTGCTGTGCGTCCGACTTCCGTGTAGAGATCATCGGTAAACAGTGTCTCGAACTGGATGCCGGCAATTCTGCCCTTTGCAAGAAGAGCGCCGTGCTGCTTGATCATCGTAAAGAAATGCGGAATCAGGGACGGATCCGGAAGAACAACAGCTTCGCCGAAGAGGCATCCGCACTTGGTGCCGCCGATATAGAAGATGTCGCAGAGCTTTGCAAGATCCGGAAGAGTCACGTCATTGCCTTCGGCAGCGAGTGCATAGGCAAGACGGGCTCCGTCAAGGTAGAGCTTCATCTGATAGGCATCGCAGACTTCACGGATGGCTGTCAGCTCTGCAAGAGAATAGAGTGTGCCGTATTCGGTGGGCTGTGAGAGATAGACCATACCGGGCATCACCATATGTTCGTGGTTTTCATCCTTATAGAAGGTTTCGCAGAAGCTGCGGATTGTTTCGGCCTGCAGCTTGCCGTCTGCCTGCGCAAGTTCAATGACCTTGTGCCCTGTGTATTCGATCGCACCGGCCTCGTGAAGGCTGATGTGACCGCTCTGAGCGGCGATGACGCCCTGATAAGGAGCAAGTGCAGTATCGATGACAACGGCATTGGTCTGTGTTCCGCCTGTCAGAAAATGTACGGCGGCGTTCGGACAATCGCAGGCTTTCCGGATGAGACTGCGTGCAGATTCACTGTAGGAATCGGTGCCGTATCCGGGGGTGCTGAGCAGGTTCGTATCTGTCAGAGCCTGCAGAATCTTCGGGTGCATGCCTTCCTGATAATCGGATGTATAAGATAATGTATGCATGGATTTAGTTCCTTTTTTATAGATTGCTGTGCTACTATTATCATACAGGAATTAAAGAACGAAATAAAGAGAGGAATAAGTATGTCATATCTGGGTCATATCTGGGTGAAGAGATTAAGAAACTCGGCTTCGGTCTGATGCGTCTTCCGAAAAACGGAGAAGAGATCGATATTGAGCAGGTAAAGGAGATGGTCGACCGCTTCATGAAAGCAGGCTGCACCTATTTTGATACGGCCTGGGCTTATAAGGGAAGCGAAGATGCAATCCGTCAGGCTCTGGTTGAGAGGTATCCGCGCGACAGTTTTGTGCTTGCAACAAAGAATGCTGCATGGATCAACTGCAAGACGAGAGAGGATGCCATTGCGCAGTTTGAAACTTCTTTAAAGCAGACGGGCGCAGGTTACTTTGATTTCTACCTGCTGCATAATCTGGGCGAGAGCAGAACACATTTCTTTGAAGACTTTGATCTGTGGAATTTTGTTCTTGAAAAGAAGAAAGAGGGACTGATCCGCCACATCGGTTTTTCTTTCCATTCCACACCGGAAGAGC
>JAUNAG010000011.1 GCA_030527685.1 Lachnospiraceae bacterium
GCATGTCCGTAAGCTTATGCTTCAAACAGCCCTTTCTCCTTCAGGAAACTCTTAAGTGCCTCGCCGAGTGCCTCCATCTCCCGGTCGGTTCCGATCGTGATGCGGAGATACCGGTTAATTCTCGGCTTGCCCCACCATCTGACAAAGATGTTCTTCGATTTCAGATAGTCGAAGATCTCCTTTGCATCGACCTGCGGATGTGTTGCAAAGACAAAGTTCGCAGATGAATCACGGAGTTCAAAGCCCAGATCGCGAAGCATCTTTGTGGCACGCTCTCTGGTTGCTCTGATCTTTGCCGTGCAGGACTCAAAGTAGGCTCTGTCGCGGATTGCGGCTGCGCCTGCCTTGATTGCCGGCATATTCATGGTGTAGGAATTGAAGCTGTACTTGACATCATTCAGATACTTGATCAGCTTCTCGTCTGCCATTGCACAGCCGATACGGAGTCCGGCAAGATTGCGGGACTTCGAGAAGGTCTGTGTGACAACAACATTTTTAAATTCATGAATCAGCGGCAGTGCGCTCTCACCGCCGAAGTCGATATAGGCCTCGTCGATGATGACAATGCTGTCCTGATTCGCACGGGCGATCTGTCTGATCTGCTCGAGCGGCAGAAGTGCGCCTGTCGGTGCATTCGGGTTCGGGAAGATCACGCCGCCGTTTCTGCCCGTATAGTCCTCCGGACGGATATCAAAGTTCTCATCCAGCGGAAGCTGTCTGTACGGGATGCGCAGCAGATCTGCCCAGACATCGTAGAAGCTGTAGGTAATATCGGGGAAGAGAATCGGATCCTCGCTGTTGAAGAATGTCATGAAGCACATTGCCAGCACGTCGTCTGAACCGACGCCGACAAATACTTCTTTTTCCGAAAGACCGTAATACTCTGCAATTGCATTTACAAGCTCGCTCGCAGCCGGATCCGGATAAAGGCGGAGTCTGTCTGCGTCCAGTTCCTGCAGTGCCTCTTTCACCTTCGGTGAAGGCGGATAGGGACTTTCGTTTGTATTCAGCTTGATTACGTTTGCTGCCTTCGGCTGTTCTCCCGGAACATACGGCACTACTTTGCGAATCCGATCCTCAAAACCCATCTTTTAATCCTCTTTCTTTCCGGGGATTTCTCCCCGGATGACCATACTTTCTTATTTCAGTCCGTAGCTCTCTGCAACTCTCTTGAAGCCCGGAAGAGCATTTACGATTGTCTCGTAGGCAACGCAGTATGCGATGCGGACCCAGCCCTCACAGCCGAAGCTTCTGCCCGGCACGATCAGGATGCGCTCTTCGTCCTTGGCCTTAGCCACGAATTCACGCTCATCAGCGACCGGTGACTTGATCCACATATAGAAGGCGCCGTCCGGACGTACGCACTCGAAGCCGTCCTCCTGAAGTGCGCTGTAAAGCAGCTTTCTGTTTCTGTCGTAGTAATCGACATCCGTCTTGGCATCGCAGCACTTTGCGACTACACGCTGCATCAGAGACGGCGCATTGACGTAGCCCAGAATACGGGTTGCCACGTTGGCGGATGCGATCAGGTTCTTGCTGTCTGCAGCTTCCGTTGGGATAACGAGGTAGCCGATACGCTCACCCGGCAGGGACAGTGTCTTGCTGTAGGAAGAGCCGACAATCGTGTTGGCATAGATGGACGGAATCCACGGTACATCAATTCCGTCGAAAGCGATTTCGCGGTACGGCTCGTCGGAGATGATGTAGATCTCTGTGCCGAATTCCTCCTGCTTCTGCAGAAGCAGATCTGCAACCTCGCGAAGAACGGATTCCGGATAGACAACACCGGTCGGGTTGTTCGGAGAGTTGATGATCAGTGCGCGTGTTCTGGCTGTGATCTTCGATGCAAGATCCTTCACATCCGGATAGAATGTTTCCGGATCTGTCGGAGACTCGATCAGAACGCCGTCATAGTTGCCTGCATAGGCACGGTACTCACCGAAATACGGTGTGACGGTAATGACTTCATCACCCGGGTTCAGAAGTGTCTTGAACATGACATTTAAGCCGCCGGCTGCGCCGACTGTCATGACCAGGTTCTCAGAACCGTAGTTTGTGCCGTATAAGCTGTTCAGATGTGCGGCAAGTGCTGCTCTGACATCGTCATAGCCGGAGTTATTCATATAGCCGTGAACAAGAACCGGATCCTCTTCGTTTAAGATCTCAATGATGGCCTGCTTGACTTCTTCCGGAGCCGGTACATTCGGGTTTCCAAGGCTGAAATCATAGACCTTGTCTGCACCGAATTCTGCCGCCATCTTCTTGCCTTCTTCGAACATCGCGCGGATTGCCGAGCTGTTCGCTACAAATCCCTGCATTTTTTTCGAAATCATCTTTTGTACCTCTTTTGCTTTTGTGTACATTCCGTCCGGGCTTTGCCGGATTGATCAGTCTACGAGAACCTTCTTGAAGTTCTTCTTGCCCTTGCTGATGACTGTTTCGCCCTTTGCAAGTTCATCCTTTGAGAGCTTTTCAAACGGATCTGTTACCTTGCGGCCGTCGATCTTGATGCTGCCGTCCTTTGTAATTGCGCGGCGTGCATCACCGTTGGATGTTGCAAGGCCTGCCTTTGTCAGCAGCTGGATGATGCCGATCTCGCCGTTCTCAAAATCACCGTCCTGCAGTGTGAAGGACGGAATCTCTGCCTGCGGGCCGCCTGCGAACAGAGCCTTTGCTGCTGCCTGTGCCTTCTCTGCTTCTTCTTCGCCGTGAACAAGGCTTGTCAGCTCCCATGCAAGGATTTCCTTTGCGCGGTTCAGCTCGCTGCCTTCCCACTTATCCATCTCGTCGATCTGCTCAAGCGGCAGGAATGTCAGCAGACGGATGCAGCGAAGGACATCTGCGTCCGGAACATTTCTCCAGTACTGGTAGAACTCGAACGGGGAAGTCTTCTTCGGATCCAGCCATACAGCACCGCTGACGGTCTTGCCCATCTTCTTGCCTTCGGAGTTCAGAAGGAGAACCTGAGTCATTGCATCAGCATCTCCGCCGTCCTTTCTGCGGATCAGCTCGGAACCTGCGAGCATGTTGCTCCACTGGTCATCGCCGCCGAACTGCAGGTTGCAGCCGTAATCCTTGTACAGTCTGTAGAAGTCATATGCCTGCATGATCATGTAGTTGAATTCGAGGAAGGTCAGACCTCTCTCCATTCTCTGCTTGTAGCACTCTGCTGTCAGCATGCGGTTGACAGAGAAGTGACGGCCGACTTCACGCAGGAAGTCTACGTAGTTCAGATCCAGCAGCCAGTCAGCGTTGTTGACCATCAGGGCCTTGCCGTCAGAGAAATCGATGAAACGGCTCATCTGAACCTTGAAGCAGTCGATATTGTGCTGGATGTCTTCCTTTGTCAGCATCTTGCGCATATCTGTCTTGCCGGACGGATCGCCGATCATGCCAGTGCCGCCGCCGAGCAGAGCGATCGGCTTGTTGCCTGCCTGCTGCAGACGTCTCATCAGGCAGAGTGCCATAAAGTGTCCGATATGAAGGCTGTCCGCTGTCGGATCAAAGCCGATATAGAAGACGGCCTTGCCTGTGTTGACAAGCTCTCTGATTCTGTCCTCGTCAGTTACCTGAGCGATCAGGCCTCTTCTCTGAAGTTCTTCGTAAATCTGCATCTTTCTCCTCCTAAACTATCGTGTCCGTACGGCGGACACTGCCTTTATATGATATCACACGTTCAAGAAATCGAACGGCTTTTCATCGTGTATAAAATGCATCAGCTGGTATGCACAGTTCCCGGCGATACGCTCTTCCTTCAGAATGCGTCTTGCCTCTTCCTTGTCAGCCAGGACTACCTCGATCTCCTCGGTATCCTCGAGATGCTGGTCGCGGATGTCGCCTTCGGCGTATCCGTAAACCATGGAGCAGGCCTCGTCCGTCATGCCGTCTGTCATATAGTACGGTCTGGTGTACATCGGATCTGCCGGCACCGGTGTCAGGTGAAGGCCGGTTTCCTCGTAGACCTCGCGAATGGCGGCTTCTGTATAATCCTCTCCCGGCTCTACAAGGCCGGCCGGAAACTCGTAGATATACTGACCGATCGGCCAGCGGAACTGTCTGATCAGAAGAATCCTGTCATGCTGCTCACCGCACAGAACGTACATCGCAACGCCGTCTGCTCTGGTCTCTCCTCTTTTCAGCTCCAGCTCATCAATTGTTTTTGCGCGGGAGGACAGGTAGTAACGTCCCTCGCCTCCTGTTTTCTTAATCGTCTTCAGCTCAAAGAAATTCAGGAATTTTGTCTGTGTATGCTGTGTAATTTCTTTAATTGTTCCCATGTTTCACCTCTTACGATGCGGTCGAGGATGTTTCTGATGAAGCAGGTTTTTCGTAAACACTCTCATCGTAAACATCGCCGTAAATCACGACGGCCTCGCCGACCTCAACATTTGCATAAACGGAAGACATCACCCACGGCGGCACGTTGACGCAGCCGTGTGAACCGTTGTACTTCCAGATGCTGCCTCCGAACTCCTCTCTCCAGGATGCATCGTGCAGTCCTTCTCCGCCGTTGAACTTGACCCAGTAATTGACCTCTGTTTCATAACCTTCGACTGCGATATCGCCGAGAACGACGTGCTCTGCCATCGATTTGATGCTGTAGCAGCCAAGATAGGTGATTCGTCCGTAGACCGGAAGTCCGGATACAATCTCTGTCTCCACGACAACCTCGCCATCCTTCCAGACCCACATGTACTGCTCCTGCAGATCGATCTCGACATACGTATTGCCGAGTCCGCCGTTGAAATCAAACAGCGGCTTGTGCCAGTAGGTCAGTTCATAGTAGCCGGTCTCACCGTTGCTGAGTCTGGTATAGATCTCCTCCAGCGCTTCCTCGTCATTGAGCTCATAGCCGTAATCGCTCTCCGGATCCAGGAGAATGTCTTTTCCGGAATGGGTAGTGAAGTGTGAGGTCTTGCGATAGGTATCGTACTCATACTTCCACTCTGCGATCATGCCTGCCACCGCATTGCGGGAAAGTGTCACGCTCTCACCGTCATCCGAGAGAAGCTTTGCAATTGCCGGACCGTCCAGAACGATGTCCTGTCCGTCCACACGGTAGGTCAGACCTGCCGAAGCAAGAAGTGCGTTCCACTCATCCATGCGCTTCTTCAGATTTTCATTGTCGCTGAACACGGTCGGCTGTACTGCATAAGGTGTCAGATCGACTGTCCTGCGGCCGTTCCGGACCGCTTCCCGGATTGCCTCTGCGGCAGCTTCGGTATCCAGCTTCGAGCCGGGCTGCTCTGTCACAATCTGTCTTGTCCCGTCCTCCATCTGCGTCAGGTACGCGTCAACCGGATCTGTCATATTATCCGGATTCATCATGGCAAGTGAAGAAATAGCGTTATTCAGAGCCTCCTCATCGAACTGCATCCGGACATCGATGATGTAACGCTTCTGGACCAGATTGCCCGCCGGCCAGCCGAGCGGGTGCTGGGCCCGGATGCATTTTTTAACAGCGGGAGCATCAATGACGGAGAGGGAAAGTCCTTCCCCGCTGATAACTTCCTGCGTATCCAGCGGACCGTTGATGGTCAGACTGTAGGAATCTGCGGTCGGCTTCAGTGCCTCCGAAGCCTTTTTCCAGGTCATTCCTCCGACCTGAACGCCGTTGATCTCTGTTTTTGCTTCCAGGTGTATAAAGTAACGAATTGATACAAGAAGGTACAGCAGCAGCAATGCCGCAACAGCTCCCAGAGCCATGCGCTGACGCCGTACCAGCCGGAGGCGCTCCTCTTTTGTCATCCTTTTGCCGGATTGTCCTCCGCGTGGTGCAATATTATTCATGCAGAAGTCCTTTCAACTTCAATCTATATCAGTGTTATCAAAGTGTCATGATCAGCTTCAGATAAAAGTAAACTGTTTTCATCAGAACATCTGCATCAATCGCTTCATCAATTCCGTGGACAGTGGCTCTGTCTTCCTTCGACATAATCATCGGAGAGAACCTGTAAACATGATTCGATATCTCCGCATAAAATCTTGCGTCTGTTCCGCCGTTCAGCTGATACGGTGCCACCACGGTATCAGGCCATACTCTGCGGACCACGGATGTCAGATTCTCCCATTCCGGGCAGTCGATCTCCGAAACCGGAGACGGATCGCTTCCTGTAATCAGATCCACACGGATCTGCGGATCATGAATCACCTTCTCCAGATATTTGCGTGCGGATTCCACCGTATCGCCCTCCAGAAGGCGAACGTTGACGCCGAGTGCCGCACTGGTCGGCAGGACGTTCAGTGAGGACTGGCTGCTCATCACCGTGACAGCGGCTGTAGACCGCACCATCGCGTTGAATGAGCCTCCGAGAACGGTTCCGCCTGCCGAGATGGCAGCGCCGAGACGTTCCGGATGGAGAAATGCAGTCCGCATCGGAAGCGGCACCTCGGGTGCCAGATAGCGGAACATACAGGCCACGGCTGAACTGATACGCGCCGGGAACGGATGCTCCTCAATCGCCACTGCCGCGCGGGCAAGACGGCCGACTGCCGTATGCTTCGGCGGAACAGAGGCGTGTCCTCCGCTTGCAAGTTCCAGAGAGACAGCGTAGTTGGCCACACCCTTCTCTGCAATTCCAATCATGGCTGCCTGCTTTTTCACGCCGGGCACACCTTCCGGAATCACAGCTCCGCCCTCATCCAGAACAAAGGCCGGACGGACTCCTCTCTCCTTCAGAAAATGAACAATTTTACTGCAGGTCTCTCCGCAGACCTCTTCCTCTCCTCCAAAGGAAAGATAGAGATCCTGCTGCGGCACAAAGCCGTCCTCACAGAGAGCCTCTGCTGCCTCCAGAATCGCACAGAGTGTCGATTTGGTATCCAGCGTTCCTCTTCCTAAAATTTTTCCGTCCCTGTATTCGCCGCCGAACGGCTCAAAGGACCACTGCGATGCATCCGCATCTACGACATCATAATGCGCCATCAGCACGGAGGGTCTGTCGGATGACTTTCCCGGTATCCGGATCAGGATTCCGAAGTCATCAATTCCCCAGCCTTCGCCCTTCTCGAATAAGGCCGGATAACGCTCCCGTACCAGCGCTCTGAAACGCAGAAATTCCTCTCTGTCCGTCTGCGACGGATCCGTGTGTGAAATTGTCTTCAGACGGATCATATCGGAGAAATTTCTTATTATGTTCGACTTTTTCAGCTTCCTCATAAACTCCCCTTGCTCACTCCGGAAACTACTATATATATCATCGATAAGTATTCAGAGTATACGGTACTGATTTCTCCCGCAACTGTCAAGCATTTTCACTGTCCTGACCTCCTTCCGTGCCTTTACCGGTCCGGATGCGTTTGCCTGTTCTCTCCTGCCTCTATCTTTTCTTGACAGCAGACAAGTCCCTATGCTAAAAATATAGTAGTTTTTTGAAACAGTTAATGTAGTTATCGAAACCACATACATATAAGGAGATGTCTATGAATTCTTACCTGATCTATACTGATTCAGCGGCAGATATTCCCCATCACTACTATAAAGATTATGACATTCGTATCGTGCCGATGGATTATCTTGTAGACGGTGTATCAAGTACATTCCACACAGAAGCCCCGGATCATGATGCCTTATGCGAAAAGATCTGCGAGGATCTGCGCCGCGGTGCCGATGTCCACACTTCACAGGTCACGCCGTTCCGTTTTGTGGAATACTGGACACCGATGCTTGAAGAAGGCCATGACATCCTGTATGTTGCTTTCTCCTCCGGTCTTTCCTCCACCTATAACAATGCCTGCTCTGCAGCAATGCAGCTGAAGGAAAGCTTTCCGGACCGCACGATCCGCGTCGTCGATTCCTTAGGCGCCACCTCCTCACACGGTCTGGCTGCTGCGACTGCCGCTCTGAACAGAGAGTCCGGCATGGACATCAACGCCAATGCAGACTGGCTGGAGAATCATATCAAAAATCTTTCTCTCTTCTTCTCTGTCGGTGATCTCGATTATCTGCACAGAGGCGGCCGTGTTTCCGGTGCTGTCGCACTGATCGGCGGCAAGCTGAATCTGAAGCCGGTCTTCATGATCGATGACGAGGGCAAGCTGAAGATGACAGGCACCGCCCGCGGAACGAATTCTGCATTTAAGAATCTGATCAAATCCACTGTGAACGGTCAGGGTGTTGAAGATGTTCCGAAGCTGATCTTCCTTGCACATGCAGCCCAGTACGACAAGGCTGAGCGTCTTGCGGAACTTCTGCGTGAAGCACTTCCCGGAACAGTCGTGGAAACAGTCTGCGAATCCCCGATTATTGCAGTCCATACAGGTCCCGAATTCTTTGCTGTCGGATGCTGGGTTCAGTCCCGCAGTGCAAAGTAAGCACCGGACTTCACCGAATCTTCACTTGTCTTTGAAAAATGCAGGGGCTAAGATAAAGCTGAAACGAGACTATTTCAAAGGAGGAGTGTTATATATGAAAAAACCAGTTCTTCCGGTTCTTCTTCTGACTGCAGCAGCCGTCCTCGGAGGATGCGGCGGCAGTTCCGAAAGCAAACAGGCTGCATCGGAGGCTGTTTCTGCTGCTTCTGTTAATGATAACGTGACCGACGAAATCACTGAGTCAGAAGGCACCGTCGAGAGCTATCCGGACGATGATGTTCTGGAAACAGAAAACTTTGTTGTGAACTCCGACTCCGCACCGACTACAAGTGAGGAGCCGCAGGCGGGCAGCTTCGACAGCTTTGTCTCTCTCGGAAGCTATGACGGACTTGAAATTCAGGCCGAAGCAGGCACTGCCATTGAAAGCGGCATGACCGCCAATATTGACTATGTCGGAAAAATCGGCGGTACCGAATACGAAGGCGGCAGCGGAAGCCGCTACGACTATATGGTCGGTCTCTCCATGTTCGGAGAGGACTTCGACAAAGCTCTGACCGGTCATAAGGCAGGAGACACCTTTACTGTCAGTATCAGCTATCCGGGTGATTACTACGATGATGTACTTGCAGGCCAGACAGTCGACTTCGATGTCACCGTCAATGCCGTTTATATCACGACACCGGATGTTGCTCTGATGAATGTCGTCGAGAATTCTACTGTTCTGCAGTATCCTTCTTCTCTGGTTGACGCCCTGAAGGCACAGTATCTGGCACAGTTCCGGTCCGAGAATTTTGATGAATCTGCTGCCGAGTCCGCTCTCATTGAAGAAAACGGCTTCCCGACAGAAGATGAATTCGATGCCTTCATCCGCTCAAATGTGAAAAACCAGCTGGTCTATCTCGCCATGATGGACAAAGAAGGCATCACAAAGGACAGCGATACCTTTGCTGCAGCCAGGGTTGATGCACTGACCCGAAACGGTCTTGCCTCCTCTGTCTCCGAGGCTTTAAGCGGCGGCTATACAGAGCTTGATATCGATCTCATGGCTGAGGAATATCTGGCACAGCAGATCCTTGCTTCAAAGGCAGCTTCCTGAAACCAGACTCTTTAACCGGTTCTGTGTTTTAAGGCTTCTTTATAAGACAGCTTATTCAAACAGCTCTGAACTGCAAAGCGGGCAGATACCTTCTGTAAGGTACCTGCCCGCTTTTTTATGTTCTTATTTCTCCGGATCCGTCAGGGCACTGCTTTCATGCCTGTAAAGACCGGATTTCGGTTCTTTTCAGTCTGCCCTGTGCGTTCCCGTAATCAGATAATAGGGCGGCTCACCGATCAGGCGGTGTCTGCCGTCTTTTTTCAGCGTTCTGGTCATGCTGATCTGCAGCATCTCCGGTGAAAAATGCATGCCGTCCATGAGACGTACTGCCTCTGATGCCCCCTCAACCGTTCTTCTTACTGCCGTCACGCGAACAGCCGGATTTCGTGAGATCAGAATCTGCAGAAGATCCTTGATTGTTCCGTCTGTTCCCTGCAGCACAGCTTTGTCCGGTGCCGGGATGTGCGCCAGAGCAGCCGGTACGGCGCCGCAGATGAAACGAAGCTGCTTCTGCGGAAGTTCTGTCTTCTCTGCTCTAAGCATCGCCGTTTCCACAGTCTCCTGACTGCGTTCAATGGCGAACACCCTGCCTTCCGCTCCGGTCAGATAAGCCATCTCTTCCGAGAGCTCGCCTGTTCCGCAGCCGATATCATAGATGACATCGCCCTTTTCAATCTGCAGATCGCGCAGCACTGCGGCTCTGATTTCTTTCGGCACAGAAAGGATTCCGGTTGTCTCCTCTTCTCCCGAAAAGATGCCGGAACGAAGAAGATTCTTCTTTTCCGGGAACCTGACCCAGACATAAGAGTCTTTTCCAAACTGTTCTTCCTTTGCAAGCTCTGCTGCCGTTCCGTGGAAGATCCGCTCCGTCTCCCTGCCGGGATTCCAGACGCAGACTGCCTCCTCGTGACCGGCAAGCTGCAGCAGCTCCTTCAGCTCCTCCTGCTTCTCCGGCTCGCGCAGGAAGAATGCTCTTCCCGTAAACACTTCCTCTGCATCGTCCGGAAGATCGCCGTTCCGGCAGAGAAGGGTGTCCTCTGTATTGATTCCGGTTTTTGCCGCCAGATAGTCAAGCGGTGCCATCCCCGGGATCACCTGCAGATGAAAATCACGCAGGGCAGCCAGAATCTCCTGCCCGTACGGCTCACTCAGATTCCACGGAACAAGAACCGAAATCTTTTCTTTTGCGGTGGTTTCGATCAGATGCCGCACTTCTCCGGCCGTCTCTGCGGCGTTCGCGATTGTCACATGATCGGCACCGATTTCATGCAGCATGGCTGATGATGCAATCAGAAGCTCGGAGGCACGGATTGCAGCCGCTGCCTGTCTCGTCAGATAGCGGGAATTTCCGCAGCCGCAGCCAATTAACCAGATCTGCTTATCTCCCATTATGCCTGCTCCTTTCGCCTGCCGGAAAGCAGTATGGAAATCAGAATTGCCGTAAACATCAGCGCACAGCCGCCAAGTTCTCTTGCAGACAGCCTCTGTCCCAGAAGCATCCAGCCTCCGACCGCACTGAATACGCACTCCAGACACATGACCAGAGATGCAATCGTCGGATCCAGCCCCTTCTGTCCGATAATCTGAAGCGTATAACCGACTCCACTGGACATCACACCTGCATAAAGAAGAGCAGGAAGTGCAGCTCTGATATCAGACAGTGCCGGCTTCTCCATGACAAGCATCAGAAACGTCGCGATTACCGCACACGTCAGACTCTGCAGAAACGACAGACGAACGCCGTCCAGAAACGACGAGTAGTGATTGACCAGCAGGATCTGCACGCTGAAGAGAACCGCACAGAGCAGCATGATCAGGTCGCCCCTGTTGATGCCGCCTGCATTTCCCGGCGTCATACAAAGCAGGTATAAACCTGCCGTTCCGATCACAACACTGATCCAGATAGACGGTGCCGGTCTCTGCCCGATCACGATCGACAGAATCGGAACCAGCACCACGTACAGTGTGGTAATAAAGCCCGCCTTTGCCGTCGTGGTATAGGCGATTCCGATCTGCTGTGCGGCTGAAGCGCATAGAAGTGCCGTTCCGCAGGAAACTCCCGCAAGCAGATACATCCTCTTCTGATGACGGTTCAGCTGTTTGGTTTCGGTCTCCTCAGCTGCTTCGCTGTTTCTGCGAAGTGTCAGTACCCGGATGACCGGAATCAGAAAAAGAACGGCAATCCAGTTACGGATTGCCAGAAAGGTAAATGCTCCAACATACTCCGCGCCGACGCTCTGCGACACGAAGGCAAAGCCCCAGACAACCGCCGTCAGAAGAAGAATCAATACATGTGTCAGCTGATATGTCCGGTCATTGATGCTTTTCTGTTTCATGCCTTATAACTCATCCATACACTTCCGTCGGTGACATCCTTCCAGAGGAATTCCTCTCCGTCGAAGGTCATGTAGCTGTGTCTGCTTCCCTCCTTCGGAATGGAGACAGAACCCGGATTGAGATACACATAGTCCTCATGCTCCACGCACTTCGGAACATGTGTATGACCGGTCATCAGCAGGTCACCGGCGCTGTGCGGCGGCGGATTCAGCTCGCCCGCATGATGTCCGTGTGTGATGTAAAGCATCTTCTTTCCGACCGGAAGAAGTGCGTACTCTGCCATCACCGGAAACTCCAGTACCATCTGATCAACCTCTGCCTCACAATTTCCTCTGACGCAGAACAGGACATCCTTTCTCTCATTCAGAAGCTGAATGACTTCCTTCGGTGCATATTCCTCCGGAAGGTCATTGCGCGGTCCGTGGTATAACAGATCTCCGAGCAGAAGCAGTCTGTCTGCCTTCTCCTCATCAAAGCGTGCAAGCATGTCCCGGCAGTAACGTGCCGAGCCGTGAATGTCCGATGCAATCATCAGATACATTGATCCAATCCCCCTTGTAATTCCTTTTATGAAAGCAGGTCCCCCGGACCGAAACCGTCCGGGAGATATTCCCGCAGCGTATGAACGCGATAATCATCCGGGCTTTTTGCCGTGATAATCAGAAAATGCTCCGGATCGCAGAACTCCATCATGACCTGTCTGCAGACGCCGCACGGCGGGCAGTAGCCGGAAAGTTCTCCGTCCTTTCCGCCCACAATCGCAATCGCGCGGAAATGGCGTGTACCTTCTGCCACCGCGGTGAAGAAGGCCGTCCGTTCCGCACAGTTTGTTGCAGTCAGTCCGGCATTCTCAATGTTGCAGCCTCCGTAGATTTTGCCGTCGGCGGACAGTAATGCCGCACCGACCTTGAATCCGGAGTAAGGCGTATAGGAATATGCAAGCATATCAATCGCCTTTTCGATCATCTCCCGAACCGGAAGCTCTTCTGTCAAAGCCTTCATCTCTTCGTCCTCTCAGGCAAGTTCCAGTGCCAGCTCCATCATCTTTCTGAAGGTTGTCTGACGTTCGTCGGAGCTCAGTGCTTTTCCGGAATACAGCTCATCGGAGATTGTCAGGATGGAAAGTGCCTGCTTGCCGGAAGCTGCTGCTTCCATGTAAAGAGCGGCTGTCTCCATCTCTACGCAGAGAACGCCCATGCGAATCCACGGCTCATTGGCGTGAGGATCTGCATTGTAGAAGGCATCTTCTGACAGAACATTTCCCACAACATACTTTGTGCCCTGCTTGTCAGCTACTGCTGCGGCGCCGGAAAGCAGTGACCAGTCAGCAATCGGAGCAAAAGTTCCGTTGAAGTGATACTGAGCTGCCCAGTTAGATTCTGTGCAGGCACCCTGTGCAATGACAATGTCATTGATCTTGCACTTCTCGTTGATTGCGCCGGCAGAACCGATACGGATAATCTTCTTTACATCATAGAAGTTGTAAAGCTCATGGGAATAGATGCCGATAGAGGGCATACCCATGCCGCCGCCCATGACGGAAACCTTCTTGCCGTTGTAAGTGCCTGTATAGCCAAGCATATTGCGGACATCTGTGACGAGCTTTGCGTCCTCAAGATATGTCTCTGCAATGAACTTTGCGCGGAGCGGATCACCCGGCATCAGTACTGTTTCTGCAAAATCACCCTTCTTTGCGCGGTTGTGTGGTGTCGGTGTAAAGTCACTCATGTTGTAAATCTCCTCTCATCTTGCGTAAGTTTATGTCTTTTACAGTCATGCTGCCGGATGCTGCAGACAGGCTGCAGCATCTGACTGCCGCTGTTGTCAGCTTTTCTGCTGATCTTCTCTGATCATGATCCGGATTGCTTCAATCGCAGTCCGAATCGGCATATCCACATCGTGGACGACCGGATTCTCAAGGCCGGCTGCTTCTCTCTCCTGGTTTGCCACCACGAGGAACAGAGAGCCGACGCGCACACGCAGGAAGCTTCCTGCGATAAAAAGTGCAGCCGATTCCATCTCGGATGCAAGACAGCCCATGCGCAGCCATGCCTGCCACTTGTTCTGCAGCTCATAACTGACCGGCATCAGCTCCGGATTGTGCTGTCCGTAGAATGCGTCCTTGCACTGCACAACACCGACATGATAGGGAACGCCAAGCTTTTTTGCTCCCTGAATCATGGCTGTGAGCACTTCGTAATCTGCTACTGCCGGATACTCGATCGGTGCATATTCCTTGCTGGTGCCTTCCATACGAATCGCACCCTGGGCAATCACGACATCTCCGCTCATGACATTGGTCTGCATGCCTCCGCAGGTTCCCACACGAAGGAAGGTGTCTGCGCCGCACTTGACCAGCTCCTCAATAGCGATGGATGCGGATGCTCCGCCGATTCCGGTTGAAGTGACGCTGACCGGAACGCCGTCCAGTGTTCCGGTATAGGTCACGAATTCTCTGCTGTCTGCAATCAGCTTCGGATTATCAAAATAAGCAGCAATCTTTGCGCAGCGCTTCGGGTCGCCCGGAAGCAGCACGTATCTGCCCACTTCACCCTTTGCTACCTGAATATGATATTGTCTGCTCGGATCCTCCGAATAATTCATAACTGTTCCTCCTGTCAGATCTTGAACAGCGTGTTCAGCAGTCCTCTGCCGAGGCTTGCGCCGACGTTGCCGCCGACAGTCTTGCCTGTTGTGCCGAAGGTCTTGCCGACTGCCTTGCCTGCCTCACGTCCGATGCTTCCGATGACGGTGGAGGCAACGCTCTTTACCACGCGTTTCTTATCTTTTTCTTCCTGTTCTTTTCTGCGGGCCTCTTCTCTCTCAGCTGCCGCCTGCTCTCTTGCTGCCTGCTTATCTGCAAGTTCCTGTGCCTTAGCCTCTTCACGGGCCTGCTGCTCCTGCTGCAGTGCAGCTGCCTTCTGCTCATCAAGACGGGCCAGCATCTCATAGGCAGAATCCGGATCTACCGCATTGGCATATTTGCTGTAAAGAAGACTTCCCTTGACCGCCTGCTCTCTCTCGTCATCCGTAATGGATCCGAAGCTGCTCTTCGGCGGCAGAATGCTTACCTTCTCGCAGATACCCGGAATGCCGTCCTCTCCAAGGAAGGATACGACTGCCTCGCCTGTTCCCAGAGAGAGAATCGTCTCATATGTGTTAAATGCCGGGTTTGCACGGAAGGCATCTGCAGCAGCCTTGACTGCTCTCTGATCTGCCGGTGAATAAGCGTGCAGGCCGTGCTCCACCTTATTGCCGAGCTGTGAAAGCACACCGTCCGGGATGTCCTTCGGGTTCTGTGTGCAGAAGTAGATGCCGACACCCTTTGAGCGGACAAGCTTGACTACCTGTTCGATCTTGTCCAGCAGTGTCTTTGATGTGTCCTTAAACAGCAGGTGTGCCTCATCGAAGAAGAAGACCATCTTCGGTTTTGCAAGATCACCGACTTCCGGAAGTGTCTCGAAAAGTTCGGACAGGAACCACAGCAGGAAGGTGGAATACAGGATTCCGCTGTTGATCAGACTGCTGCTGTCCAGAATGTTGATCATGCCCTTTCCGCCTTCTCCGATTGCAAGCCAGTCGAGAATATTCAGTCCCGGCTCGCCGAAGAAGCGGTCGCCGCCTGCTACTTCAAGTGCCACGACAGCACGTGTAATCGCACCGATTGTGGCGGAGCTCATGCGGCCGTACTCAGCCTCAAAAGTCTTGCTCTCTGTGTTGACATAGTTCAGCATGGACTTCAGGTCCTTGGTGTCATACAGGAACAGACCGTTGTCATCCGCAATCTTGAATACGATCGCAAGTACATCGGACTGCAGCTCGTTGAGTCCGAGAATTCTTGCCAGAAGAAGCGGTCCCATCTCGGAAATCGTTGTGCGGAGCTGGATGCCCTTCTCACCGTAGATATCCCAGAGTGTGACCGGATATCCCTGATAGGAAAAGCCCTCTTCGGCCAGACCGAAGCGTGCAATGCGTGCCTGCATATCCTCGCTGTCGGTTCCGGCTGCCATGATGCTGGCGATGTCGCCCTTTACATCAGCCATGAAGACAGGAACGCCCATCTCACTGAAGGATTCAGCCAGTACCTTTAAAGTCACGGTCTTTCCCGTACCGGTTGCACCCGCAACCAGGCCGTGGCGATTCGCCATACGCGGAAGCATTGAAATCTGTCTTCCGTCTTCGGTTGTGCCGACCCAGATCTTTCCGTCCTTAATCATATCGGTTCCTCCAATCCATATCATATATATTTTTTCAGGCGCCCTTGCGGCGCATAAAGCCGTTTACTGCAGGAACTGAGAAGGGATCTCCTTATTGACGATATCCCAGAGATAGGAGGTCGTCATCGTCTCACCTTCAAAATCCTTTACACCGTGCTCCGCTGCCAGTTCATCTGTGTAATCCGCAAGCGGATAGATGCAGACGTTATTGCGGTCACCTGTATAATGTGTCACGATCGGTCTGCAGTGAAGACCTGTACAGATGACATCGCCGGTCTGCGGATTTCTTGCAAAATCAGCTGTTGTCAGAACGCTCAGCAGGTTCGCTCTTTCCTTCTGGCCGGAGATAAAGTTTCCTCCGCCGTACTGAACCGGGACCAGCTTTCCTTCTGAATTTCTGAGCACACGGACCTGCTGCAGCAGATGTGTGTGATTGCCGAGGATGAGATCTGCGCCCCATTCGGCCATCTTCTGCGCCAGACTTACCATGCCGTCTGTCAGATATTCCTCGTTCTCGTCGCCCCAGTGTGCATGCACCACCACAATGTCTGCGTTGGCCTTTGCATTTTTAATCAGTGACTCGATCCGGCTCTCACTGGAGGTCCAGATCAGCTTGCCGTCGGCAGCATCGGACTCCTGATTTGTGAAGTCAAGAATACCGATAAATGCAACCTTAAAGCCGTTTGCTTCCACTGTGTGCAGCATGGCTCTGTCATCTTCGTCTGTATAGGCGCCGCAGTAGGGGTAGCCCTTCTCCGTCACATAATCCAGAGACTCGATCAGACCGCTCACACCCTGATCCAGGATATGGTTGTTTGCAAAGTTCAGCATGTCGAAGCCGGTGTCAATGAGTGTATCTGCCACGACTGCAGGCACATTGAAGCGGGGATAGCCGCTGACCTCGAAGATTCTGGAGGCAATCGGTGCCTCCTGGTTAACTGTTGCCACATCCGCTTCTTCGATAAACGGCTTCACTCTCTCGTAGTAGGGAGTGAAATCGTAGCTGCCGTCCTCTTTTCTTGCATTGAGGAACAGCTGCTCATGAATGATATTGTCACCGGTGCCGAGAATCGTCAGCTTCTCGGAATAGGCCGGATCCTGATTGAAGTAGATCTCTTCTCCGTCGCTTGTCGTCAGAGCGAGCTGCGGTCCTGACGGTGTTTCCTCTTCCACCGGTTCCGGAACACTTTCCACAACGGAAACAACCGGCTGCTCAGTCTGTACCACCTCAACCGGCGTCTGAACCGTTTCCTCCACATCTCTTGCTCCGTGTCTGCGGACTGCGGGGATGATGATTCCCACCAGAAGAATCAGAAACAGAAGTACGGCACCTCCGCCGAGCAGCAGCTGCCGTCTGACCTGCTGCTCGCGTTCCAGTCTGATCAGCTCCGAACTGCGTCTTCCTGTACGGGCAGGTGTGCTCTGCGCAGGCTTCTTTCCCGCAGCAGGTGTACGCTTAGCCCCGTTATGCTGTGCTTTTTTTCTGTCTCTTTTTTCTTCTGCCATCAGTTATCTCCTTCCCAACCCTTCGTACCGTTTGCCGAAACATAGCCGGTTCCGCCGAGTGGTGTCTGATTTCCATATTTATTCAAATACTCTTCAAAACAGAGGTTTTCCTCGTACATGATCTTCGCTGCCTCATGTCCGACATAGCGATAGTGCCAGGGCTCATAGATGATACCGGTAATATCTCTCTTTGTCGTCGGGTAGCGCAGAATGAAGCCGTATTTCCAGCAGTTTTTCATCAGCCACTGCTGTGTCTTTGTGTTTTCCTGATCCGACTCCAGCTCCAGATTCTCGGCACTGACAATATCGGCTGCCAGTCCTAGCTGATGCTCACTGGTTCCCGGATAGGCGATGACGGTCGCAGCTTCCTGCTCCGCATCCTCCTGTGACATTCCCTTGTCCAGGTATTCCTTTGTCTTTCTGTCAAACAGCTCCTGCTGCTGTGCCATCGTGCGGTATGAGCCGCGGACGATAATCGAATTGCCTGCATTTTCACAGGCCTTCATCATGGCAGCCAGATCATCTGCAGCACGGACATCGAAGGTGACATCGCCGTCACTGTCCAGTGCCTTGACTTCCACATCGAAGTCCGCCGGAAGTCTGTGCGACGGATTGACAAGAACCAGTCTCCAGTCTCCGCTGAGATCTGCCGGCAAGGCATCTCCGTTGATGCCGCCGCCCGTTTCTTCCACGATACTCTCCGCTCCGGAATCCGCTGTCACTTCTTCCTGCGGGGCTGCTGTCGGATACGGCTTTGCCGTCACCTCAATGACCTCAAGAACCGGCTCTGCCTCTGATGCAGATACGCCTGAGCTGCTGCCCGACTCTGTCTGCACAGTGCCTGTCTCCTGTCCGATTCCGGGAATTCTGAATTTCTCCGGAAGAACGATCAGGCCGTTTTGCTGTAAGATAAAAAGGATCACGAGCACTACCGCTGCTGCTCCGAGCAGGAAATGAATCACCATCTCGGCCCTGCGGTTTTTGATCAGTCTCCTTCTTCTGAATCTGTTTTTCTTCATAATGCCTTTCAATACTGTCTGTATAAATCCATTTTGAGCTATAGCTCATTGTACAGCGAACGGGAATTTTTCTCAAGTAAAGGGCATTGGAAAGAAAAGCGCCCCGAAAAAGAAAAAGCAGAGGCTGTTTCAGCCTCTGCGGAATCTTGCAAGAAAGTCTTTTGTTTCCTGTTTTTCGGGATGCTCAAAGAGCGTATCCGGTGTGCCCTGCTCACAGATGACACCATTGTGCATGAAGACGATTTCGCTTGAAACCTCTCTTGCAAATGCCATCTCATGCGTTACGACCAGCATGGTCATGCCTTCCTTTGCGAGGTCGGTCATGACATCAAGTACCTCTCCGACCATCTCCGGATCGAGAGCCGAGGTCGGCTCATCGAACAGCAGAATCTCCGGATTCATGGCCAGTGCTCTGGCAATTGCCACTCTCTGCTTCTGGCCGCCGGACAGCTGACGCGGTCTTGCATTGACATATTCAGCCATGCCGACACGGGAGAGATACTTCAGTGCATTCTGATGCGCCTCCGCACCGGATCTCTTCAGCACCTTCTCCTGTCCGATCATGCAGTTCTCCAGGACATTCATGTTGTCAAAGAGATTGAAGGACTGAAAAACCATGCCGACTCTGGAGCGGTACTCCGCTGCCTTTACGCCGCGTGCCGTCACATCCTGATTATGGAAGTAGATATTTCCGGTCGTCGGCGTCTCAAGGAGATTGATGCATCTTAAGAGTGTTGACTTTCCGGATCCGGAAGCTCCGATAATCGTCGTCACATCCCCCTTTTTCACTGTAAAATCGATGTCCTTCAGCACCTCGTGATTGCCGAAATTCTTGGACAGATGCTGAATTCTGAGTATTTCTTCGTTCATCCTCTCAGCCCCTCCTCTTCTTTATTCGGATTTACGAGATCACGTTTATTGATGCTGTAGGTTCCCGCCGTCTGTGTAAGCGGATCCTTCTGCACAAGCTCATAATCGCTCTTGCCGTCCATCTTCTTCTCCAGGAAGCGGAGCAGGAAGGATGCGAGCAGGGTCATGCAGAGATAACCGGCCATCTCGATGGTTGCCGACGGGAAGTAGGCATAGGAGGCACCCGCAATCGACTTGTGCATTGAGAAGAAGTCCGCAAAGCCGATAATAAACATGACGGATGTATCCTTTACATTAATAATGTAGTTATTTCCGATCTGCGGCATAATATTGCGAAGTGCCTGCGGCAGTACGACATGCAGCATGGTCTGCCAGTGAGTCATGCCGATAGCCATCGCACCTTCCGTCTGTCCGCGGTCAACGGAGAAGATACCGCCTCGCACAGATTCGGCCATATAGGCACCTGTATTGATCGAGACAACGAGAATTGCCACTGCCCACTTGTTGCCGAACTGCACTGAATTGTTCGTGAAATACGGCAGGCCGTAATAAATAAAGACAGCCTGCAGAATCATCGGTGTTCCGCGGAACACTTCCACGTAGATCCGGACAATCACTCTGATCAGTCCGAGAAAGAATCTTTTCACCCTTGAATCATGCTTTGATGTCGGTATTGTTGTCAGCGCGCCGCACAGAAAGCCGATCAGGCAGCCGATGGCTGTTGCCACCAGCGCCAGAATCAGGGTATTGGCAATTCCCTGGAGATACATGCTCGAATACTTCGACCAGGTTTTTGCTATATCAACCGAAAGCTGTGTAAAACGTTCCATATGTCACTCCGTTGCTGTTATTATCCGTCAGATCAGTTCTCGCTCAGCGGCTGAACCTTCGTAGCCTCTTCCATCATGGCATTGAAGTCATCCTTTGTCATCTCGCCGAGAACAGCATCGATCTTGTCCTTCAGCTCTGTGTTGCCCTTCTTGACGGATACACCGATGTTGATATCTTCATCAGACACCTCAAAGTCATCATCGCCTGCGGAGAAATCAAGAATCTTCATATCCGGATAAGCGATCAGTGCACCCTGTGCTGTCGGCATATCGGTGCAGACAAAATCGACCATTCCTGTTTCAAGTGCCATCAGCATGGCCGGTGCGGATTCTGCCGGCTCCTGTACAGCTGCGCCTTCAATCTGCGGCAGGCACTTGTCATACCAGATGGTGCCCTGCTGGGAGGTGCATCTTCCGCCGCTGAGGTCGGACTTGCCGGCTGCATTTGCAAAATCACTGTCCTGCTTTACAAGGCAGACGATGGATGCATAGAGGTACGGGCCTGCGAAGTCTACCTGCTCTGCTCTTTCTGCTGTCATGGACTGGCCTGCAATGACGCAGTCAATCTGGCCGGACTGAACGGCCGGAACAAGAGAATCCCAGTCAAGCTGATGAATCTCCAGTGTCCATCCGTAGGCATCACAGATCTTCTGTGCCATCATAACGTCGTAGCCGTTTGCATACTGGTTGGAATCTGCGATCGGAACAGCACCGTTCTCGTCGGTCGGCTGTGCCCAGTTATACGGAGCATAGGCACATTCCATTGCGACGGACAGAACGCCGTCTTCAATTCCGGATTCGTCTGCGGAAACACAGGCTGTACCCATTCCGATTGTCATTGCTGCTGCCATCATCATTGCCAGGACTCTTTTTTTCATCTGCTTTTCTCCTCTCTTTGTATTTTCAAAAATAAAAAATCCCATGGAGTATCACTCTCATGGGACGTCTGTTCCGCCTTTTGCTCTGTTCTCACAAGTACCTGTACTTATGAGTCCTGTCGCTCTATGCTTAATGATCAGGGATCAAAACCGTTTTCCTTAAGCGGCGTTCTCTCATGATAGCTCTCCACATCTGATGTGACAGTCCGCAGCGTATTCCGACTGCGTCCCAGCCTCCCGGCATATGAACAGCCTGCCGGCGGCTTCGGCGGTATCCCCTTTCCTGCTTTGTGCTGTCCACCCTTGAACGGCAGTACTGATGAATCCCGCGCCTCTATCTCTGAAAATACTATATGAACCGGGCTGCATCAGCCCTCTTGTCTTGAAGCTCATGGAAAAGAGTAGCACCGGTATCAACAGCTGTCAATACCGGTGCGAATAAATCTCTTCTGATTATTATGTATGTCAGGCGATCACTGCTCTGTCCAGAACTCCTGCTTTGACCAGTGCATTGTAGAGAACAGGACCGACAAGTGCGACGACCAACATCTTGGCAAGGTCAAGAACAATAAACGGTGTGACACATAAAGCCAGTGCAGCTGCAAGAGTTTTGCCTGTCAGTGAGACAAACCACGCTGTACCGAGTGCATACAGAACAGCCGTTGCGATCATCATGCCGGCCATGGAAAGGAGCAGCTTTCTTCTGCTTTTTTCAATAAATGCACCCGCAATCAGAACCATCGGCAGATAACCGATCAGGAAACCGCCGGTCGGGCCTGCAAGCTTTGCGATACCTCCCTGGAAGCCGCTGAACACCGGTGCACCGGCAAGGCCGATCAGCAGGAAGATCAGAACACTTAAGAATGCCTTCTTCGTGCCGAGAATATAGACGGTCAGCAGAATAATAAAGTTGGCCAGTGAAATCGGAATCGGTCCGATCGGAACAGACAGCGGTGTCAGGATGCAGATAACTGCAGCCATGACTGCAACAGAAACCATGTCTTTGATTTTCATCTTTGTATACCCCCTCGTTTCAGGCAGCCGGGATCGGCTGTCGCAGGAAAGTATACGACTGAACCGACGCGATTGTCAACCTTGCGCCTTCATTTTGGTTAACATTTCAGGCTGCAGTCTGCAAATACAGCCGCTGCCGCCGCATTGTACTCTTCTCTCGTTCTCGACTTCCGCACCTTTTTGACTGCTTTCTCACCGTTCTCCAGATTTTTCTCCCAGTAAAACCAGAGCTCCTTCATCCTTCCGATGACGTTGCGGAAATCTCCGATGTCATCCATCCAGTTTTCAAGCACCAGGTTGTGGAAGGTGCGCAGTTCTTCCATTGTAAGGGGCTCTCCTCCCTGCAGCTCACGCACCAGAGCCGGATTGGTCAGCAGACCTCTGCCGATCATAATGTGACGCAGCTCCGGGAATTCCTCCGTCAGCTCACGCGCCTCAGCAGGTGTCCTGATGTCCCCGTTGTAGGCAAGCGGTAGAGTGCATTTTTCATAAAACATCTGAAAAACATCCCGATGCGGTGTGCCGCGATAGAGTTCTTTTCCGACACGCGGATGCACGAGCACCTCTGCGAACGGATAGCGGTTGAACACCTCGATCAGGCCGGCTGCCTCTGCCGGATCCTCAAAGCCGATTCTGGTCTTGATTGAGATGCGAACCCCCTCCCTGCTGCAGGGTGATACGGAAAACATCGCGAAAAAGTCGTCGAAGAAACGATCCAGAAGATCTGTGTCCTTTAAAAATGCCGACCCCTTTCCGTGAGATGTGACTGTCGGAGACGGGCATCCCAGATTGAGGTTGACTTCTTTATAGCCGAGGGCTGCCATTCCCTCCACTGCCCATAAAAACTGATCCGGCTTATTGGTCAGAATCTGCGGAACCAGACTGACAGCGGTATTATTGGCCGGATTGGCGTCCTTTTTTTCTTTTGTTTTAAATGAACGTGTCTGGTTTGCCGTGAGGAAGGGCGTATAGTAGCGGTCCATTCCCGGAAACACGGCTGCATGTGCATTGCGGAACGGATACGCCGTAATTCCCTCCATGGGGGCAAAACTGTAAAACATGGCAGAATCTCCTCTCTTTTTTGCCGAAAATGACGATTTTCATTGTATCACACCATCGTCATTTTAGATAAAGTTCTTGTGTCTTAATAGAATGAATTGTATAATTATTTATGAAATCTTGGCCGTTCCGACTGTTTATAATCCGGGGGACGACCGATCAGTTTGACAGGGAGGTCAGTTATGAGTCAGAACAATATGTTAGCTATGATCCTGGCCGGCGGCCGCGGAAGCCGACTGAAGGACCTTACGAAGAAAATCGCAAAGCCTGCAGTCTCCTTTGGCGGAAAATACAGGATCATCGATTTTCCGTTAAGTAACTGTGCGAACAGCGGTATCGACGTTGTCGGTATCCTGACACAGTACGAATCGGTCTTTCTGAACAGCTATGTCGCCGTAGCCCGCCGCTGGGGTCTCGATATGAAGGACAGTGGTGTCTTCGTCCTTCCGCCGCGTGAAAAAGCCGATGAGGGCTTCAATATCTACCGCGGTACAGCAGATGCCATCTCTCAGAATATCGACTTTATCGATAATTACAACCCGGAATATCTTCTGATCCTTTCCGGTGACCATATCTACAAGATGGATTATGATGAGATGCTGAACTATCATAAGGAAAACAAGGCAGAACTGACAGTTGCAGTCCGCCCGGTTCCGATGAAGGAAGCTTCCCGTTTCGGTCTGATGGTTACTGATGAAACCGGACGTATCACAGAGTTCCAGGAAAAGCCGAAGGAGCCGAAGAGCAACCTCGCTTCCATGGGTATCTATATCTTCACATGGAAGACTCTGCGCAAGGTCCTGATGGCAGATATGAAGAATCCGGATTCCTCTCATGACTTCGGTAATGATGTTATTCCGGAATTCCTTGCTGCAGGCAAGAAGATGGTTGCCTACAACTTCGAAGGCTACTGGAAGGATGTAGGAACAATTGATTCTCTCTGGGAATCCAACATGGACCTGCTCGGCAAGAACAGCGAGCTCAACATGAATGATCCGCATTGGAAGATCTACACAGAAGATGCTTCCATGCTTCCCGCTCACTTCGGACCGGAGGCTTCCGTTGACCGCGCATACATCACACAGGGCTGCGTGGTAGACGGCGAAGTCAAGGGCTCCGTCCTCTTCACAGGTGCCAAGGTTAAGGCCGGTGCCAAGGTTATTGACACAGTCCTGATGCCGGGTGCCGTCGTTGAAGAAGGTGCCGTCGTCACACGTGCACTTGTTGCAGACGGTGTAACCATCGGCAAGGGTGCTGTCGTCGGCAGCGCAGACAGTGAAAACATTGAGCTTGTCGCGAAACGCGTGAAGGGGGTTGAATAATTATGGCAAAAGCATTTGGTATTGTTACGGCAGCGTCTAATCGCTTCTATGTTGAAGGTCTTCAGGACTATCGTCCGATCGCTGCCTTCTCTGTCTTCGGCCGTTACCGCCTGATCGACTTCCCGATCTCCAGCATGAGCAACAGCAACATTGACAGAATCTTCGTATTCATCAACGGCAATCCGCGTTCTCTGGTCAGACACCTGGGATCCGGCCGTCTCTACAACATCAACGCAAAGCGCGGCAGACTGGAGCTTCTGTTCCACGAAGAAGGAACAACAAACCAGATCTATCACACTGACGTTGCTGCTTTCCTTGACAACCTGGAGCATCTGGAACGTGCTACTGAAGAATATGTCGTCATCGCTCCGAGCAATGTTCTGTACACACAGAATTATGACAAGCTTCTGAATCAGCACATCGAAAGCGGCGCAGATGTCACTCTGTTATACCAGAAGGTTGACAATGCAGATACTGCTTTCCTCGGCTGCCAGGCTCTGACTCTGAACCGTCAGAAGGGTGTTGAGACCATCGCATCCAACATGGGCAACGAGAAGTCCAAGAACATCTTCCTTGACACCTATGTCATGAAGAAGTCTCTCTTCCTCGACCTGATTCACCGTGCAAAAGAGCTCAGCTCTGTATACCAGCTGTCCCGTATGCTCTCCACCGTTACCGGTGAGCTCGACATCAGAGGTGTCCAGCACAAGGGCTATGCTGCAGCTATCACAGACTTCAAGAGCTTCTATGATGCAAACCTGTCCCTGATCGATCAGCAGGCTTCCGAAAGCCTCTTCGATCCGGCATGGCCGATCTACACCAGAACAACAGACTCCTGCCCGTCTCAGCTCTTTGAAGGCGCTTCTGTAAAGAATTCGCTCATCTCCAACGGCTGCACCATCGAGGGTACAGTTGAGAACTCTGTCATCGGCCGTGGTGTCAAGATCGGAAAGGGTGCTGTCGTCAGAAACTGCGTCCTTCTCGCATACAGCTCCGTCGCTGACGGCGTTCATGTTGAGAATGAAGTCATTGATAAGTGGGCTTCCATCATTCACGCAGACGAAGTTGTTTCCGATGCCGCTCATCCGGGCTACATCAGAAGAAGCGACACTCTGTAATCATTATGATAAGGAGCGGTTTTCAAGCCGCCCGCCGAATCAAAACAAAAGCAGCCGGGAGAACTGTCCAGCGGTTCTCCCGGCTGTATTTTTTGCGCCGAACCTTCATCCCGGCGTTTACCGTCATAAAGTTTCGGTGCAAAAGTCAATCACACCGTGCATCATGGAACTTTTACAGTTAAAATCCTGCTTCTTTTGAGACACGCTCAATCTCTTCCTTCAGCATTCTGGCAGAAAGCCGCAGTGCACCCAGGCGCATGATTGTCAGCTGCTCCAGGCCGTCAGAAGTGGCCACCGTAATATTCGCGCGGCCGATCTCTTCATGCACCGTCCGCTCGATCCAGGCGTCCGCCGTCTCATTTCCCTTTGTAAATACAACTGTCAGATTCTGGTACTTTGATACAGATCCCGGATTGCCCTCCGTGCGCCATGCATCGAAGACAACCGTTGTATTCACGGCTGTAAAGCCCTGGTAATTGCTGACAATATCCAGCAGCTTTCCGCGTGCCGCTCCCAGATCGTGCTTTGCAAGATCCCGCAGCTCCGGCCAGTCAAAGATGACATTGTAGCCGTCCACAATCAGCATGGGCTCACGTTTATCCTTCGGCGGATAAATCGGATTGCCGTGCTTATCAAGTTTCTGCTTCACTTCATCCGTCCGGCGCACGTGCTCTCCGGCATCACTGCCGTTCCATTTTCTGCGGCCTCTTCCTCCGCTTCTGTCTGCGTCCTGCAGCTTCACGCCCTCTCTCGACATGCCGAACTGCCGTGCATAAATCTCATTCAGCATCTGCTCCTCATCGGCACTCATCACACCGGATGCAGCCCGTTCCTGTCTGGAGATGGCACGGAAGCCCTCATCAGACTCCTCTTCCGCCTCCCATGCATCTTCCTGCGACCAGACCGCATAGGGAAGATGCATATATTCCGGCACCATATCCCACGGAACATTGAAGCCTGAGCCGTGTGAACAGAATACAGAGCCTGTCGGGTTCTGCAGATCTGCCTCGGAATCATAGCCGATCTTCTCGATCATCTCCGCCGCATTGTGACACTCGCGGTAGCCGTTCGGCGTCAGTGCAATCGTGCCTGTTCCCTTCGATGCGCGATGCACCGCCGTCTGCAGATCTCCTGACTCCGAGACCGGAAGCGAACCGGTCAGACGGACCATCTCTCCGTGTGCACTCTGCAGATATTCCGCGGGATCACATTCCGCCGTTCTGCGCGTCAGTTCACTCATAATCGTTCCGAACGCATCCTGCGGAATCTCAATGACAAAGGCATACCAGGGCTCCAGCAGCATGGTTCTTGTCTTTTTCAGTCCCTGTCTGATGGCGCGGTAGGTCGCCTGCCGGAAGTCACCGCCTTCCGTGTGCTTCAGATGCGAGCGGCCGGCGACCAGCGTGATCTTCGTATCCGTCAGCGCCGATCCGGTCAGAACACCGGGGTGTTCTCTCTCCATCACGTGTGTCAGAATCAGACGCTGCCAGTTGAGATCCAGCACGTCTTCACTCACAGCAGAAGCACAGGTGATGCCGCTGCCTCTCTCGCCCGGTTCCAGCAGCAGATGCACCTCGGCATAGTGGCGGAGCGGTTCAAAGTGGCCGACACCCTCAACGCTCTGCACCACTGTTTCCTTAAAGACAATTCTTCCCGGGCCAAATGCAACCGGGGTATCAAAGCGGTCTCTGATCAGCTTTGTCAGAACCTCTGTCTGCACCTCGCCCATAATCTCGATGTTGATCTCTCCGCGCTCACTGTTCCAGATGATATGAAGAGTCGGATCTTCTTCCTCCAGAACACGCACCGTTCTGTAGAAGGCACCGGCATTGACACCCGGAGGCAGAAGGAGCCGCCTTGTCATAACAGGCTCCAGAACCGGTTCTGTTCCGTCCGGTTCTGCTCCGATACCGGTCCCCGGCATAGTTTCCGTCAGTCCCGTGACGACACAGAGCGTTCCCGCAGCGACCTCATCAGCATTTTCATAAGAATCACCTGTATAGAGACGGATCTGGTCGATCTTCTCACACAGGGTGCCCTCTTCTGTCTGTGCGGAACGGCTCCTGTACTCGACCGGCATGCGGACCTTCAGGCTGCCGCCCGTCACCTTGCCCCAGGTCAGTCTTGCTCCCTGCGGATCGCGGCTGATCTTGTAGACACGCATGCCGAACTCCTCCGGATAGGTCTTTTCCGGTGTAAAACGGGACAGTCCGTCAAGCAGTTCCTGTACGCCGTCCATCCGCAGTGCGGAGCCGAACCATACGGGAAACAGCTGCCGTCTTCCGACCGCAGCTGCAATGCTCTCATCACTGATTTTTCCTTCTTCCGTCCACTCGGAAAGCAGAGCCTCGTCCGTGAGCGCTGTCTCCTCCGCCCAGTTCTCATCCTCTGCCGTAAAATCCACACAGTCCGCAGACAATCTCTGCCGCAGCTCCTGCATGACGGCATCCTTGTCCGCACCGGGCAGGTCCATCTTGTTGACAAAGATGATGGTCGGAACGCCGTAAAGACCGAGAAGTCTCCAGAGTGTTCCGGTGTGTCCCTGCACACCGTCCGTTCCGCTGATCACAAGCACCGCGCAGTCCGAAACCTGCAGCGTGCGCTCCGTTTCCGCCGAAAAATCGACGTGTCCCGGCGTATCGAGCAGTGTCACGGAAAGATCCGGCACAGAGAACCGCGCCTGCTTTGAAAAGATTGTAATGCCGCGGTCCTTCTCAATCGCATCCGTATCAAGATGCGTGTCTCCGTGATCCACGCGTCCCGCCGAACGAATCCGTCCGGACAGGAACAGCATGGCCTCGGAAAGTGTCGTTTTTCCGGCATCGACATGCGCCAGAATCGAAAGATTGAGATTTCGTTTCATTCTCTTCCCTTTATTTTCAGATCGTTGACTTGACTGCCAGCAGTCTCATGGCATTCAGGATGCACAGAACCGCTACGCCGACATCGGCGAATACAGCTGCCCACATGTTGGCAATTCCGAATGCACCGAGCACCAGAATCAGCGCCTTTACAGCAAGTGCAAATACAATATTCTGCTTGGAGATGCCGACCGTCTTACGAGCAATCTTCATGACCTTCGGGATGCGGCTTAAGTCGTCATCCATGATGACAAGATCTGCTGCCTCAATGGCTGCATCCGATCCCATCATGCCCATTGCAATACCGACATCCGCACGCATCAGCACCGGCGCATCATTGATACCGTCTCCGATAAATGCTGTTGCTCCACTGCCTTCGCCGCCCTTCAGCAGCTCCTCGACACGCGCCACCTTATCCTGCGGCAGCAGCTCTGCATAGACTTTGTCGACACCGATCTCACGGCCGACAGCCTCTGCCACGCCTCTGTGATCGCCGGTCAGCATGACGAAGTTCTTAACGCCCTGCTCCTTCATGGCGGCAATCACAGCCTTTGTGTCCTTCTTAATTGTATCACTGATCAGAACTGCACCAAGATAACGTCCGTCCTCTGCCACGTAGCAGATTGTGGATGCGGCGTCTTCAACCGGTGTATAAGCAGCGCCGAAGCGCTCCATCAGTCTTCCGTTGCCGACAGCGATGGTCTTTCCGCCGACCACAGCTGTCAGGCCTTCGCCTGCATAATTGTCCGTATCTGTAATCCGTTCTTCCGAAAGCTCTTCAGCCTTTCCTTCCTGTGTTTTGGCAAATGCTTCGCAGATCGACTTTGCGATCGGATGTGTTGACAGTCCTTCTGCCGCAGCTGCTGCGCGTAAGACTTCTTCTTCAGAAACACCTGCAGCCGGAATGACTTCCGTAACACGGAAGCTTCCTTCCGTCAGTGTGCCCGTCTTATCAGACACAACGGTCTCAAGAGATGCCAGCAGCTCCAGATAATTGGAGCCCTTGACCAGTGCGCCGTTCTTTGATGCAGCTCCGATTCCGCCGAAGAATGCCAGCGGAACAGAGATCACCAGTGCGCACGGGCAGGAGATAACCAGGAAGGTGCAGGCACGATAGATCCAGGTCATCCACTCTCCCGTCACAATTGACGGAATGATGGCCAGTGCCAGCGCACCGAATACGACTGCCGGCGTATAATATCTTGCAAATCTTGTGATAAATGCTTCTGTCTTCGATTTCTTCTCGGATGCCTCTTCTACCATCTCCAGAATTCTGGAAACAGTAGAATCCTCATAGGCCTTCAGTGCGCGAATACGAAGAAGTCCCTCACCGTTGACACAGCCCGAAATTACCTGTGAACCCGGACGTGCTGTTCTCGGCACCGACTCACCTGTCAGTGCTGCCGTGTTGACAAGACTCTCACCTGTCAGCACTTCACCGTCAACCGGAATCTTTTCGCCCGGACGGATGACCAGGATATTGCCGATCTCGACATCATCCGGATCAATCTCTTCGATAGAACCGTCCTCATGCTCCAGATTCGCAGATTCCGGAGCAATATTCATCAGCTCGGTAATCGAACCTCTGGACTTGCCGACTGCGTAGCTCTGGAACCACTCACCAACCTGGTAGAACAGCATGACGGCCGCAGCCTCTTCATACTCACCTGTAATAAAGGCACCGATGGTGGCGATTGTCATCAGGAATGACTCGTCCATCATCTGTCCGTGCATGATGCCGAGGACTGCATTCTTCAGAACATCAGCTCCGGCGATCAGGTACGGAATCAGATAAAGCACCAGTGTCAGAATACGATTCTCAAACACTGCCGGGACCGCGCCTGTCTTCTCTGTGATCATCAGCACTGCGAGAATCACAATCGCACAGAGGATCCGTTTTCCTTCTTTTTTCAGCTTTCCTGACATAACCGTCACACTCACTTTCTTATCACTTGCCGACAGCTCTCCGATAAGATCTGCTGTCAGATCTCCTTCTCAATTCGATCAGATCTCAACGCTGAAATCCGGCTCGATCTTCTTTCCTGCTGCAATAGCCTTCTGCAGAATTTCATCGAAGCTTGCATCATCTGCTTCCAGTGTGAACTTCTGCATCATGAAATTCACCTTTGCATCCGTAACGCCTTCAATCTTCCTGACAGCGTCCTCTACCTTTGCAGCGCAGTTTGCACAGTCAATTTCGCACTTGAACTTCTTCTTCATTTTGAATTCTCCTTTTTTGAAATGATTTATTTATATATTTTATAAGATACAGGATAAAGCGGTCTGATCACTCTTCGATGTGATCGCGTCCCATTGCAATGATGGTTTTGACATGATCGTCTGCCAGGCTGTAGTAATTCGATTTTCCTTCGCGCCGCTGACTGATCAGCCTTGAAGTACGGAGAATTTTCAGCTGATGTGATACAGCCGACTGGTTCATCTCCAGATCGTCGCAGATCTCGGAAACATTTTTCTCACCCTGAAAGAGATCAAAAAGAATCCGGATTCTTGTCGAATCGCCGAACACCTTAAAAAGCTCCGCAAGTTCGCACAGCTCATCTTCCGACACGTCCGAAACCAGATGGTTCATGTTCAGTGAGCAAAGCTCATCTATATGCTCTCCCATTGCTTCTCCTTTCTTCATCAGGTTTTATGATGAACAACCGTTCATATGAATATATTATCATATGTTGTTTATAAGTCAATTGTTTTTTCTGTTTTTCTTCACTTTTTTGCATCCGGAAATCGGATGTTTAATAAGTCAGCTCCTGCTACTTTTCAAACACGGTCGAATACGTTATGATTCCGAATGTAAACGAGCCGTGAGCTCTTTTGAAAGGACAGTCTTATTATGACTCTTCAGCAGATTCGCTACGTTCTGACAATCAATGACAGCGGCACCATGATCAGCGCCGCAGAAAAACTATATATCTCCCAGCCCGCTCTGACTGCCTCCCTGAAGGATCTGGAGAACGAGCTCGGCATCCGGATCTTTTCCCGCAGCCCCCACGGCATGACGCCGACCAGAGACGGCGCTTCATTTATCGCCCGTGCCCGCAACCTCTATCAGCAGTATGAACTGCTGGAGGACGCCTACAGTGTCGAGAGCAACCGCCGGCAGGAGTTCGGCATCTCCACGCAGCACTACTCCTTCGTTGTGCAGGCCTTCTCTCAGATGCTGCAGGACTTCGACACAGGCAAATATCACTTTTCTCTGCTTGAGACCACCACAACAAACATCATCCGCAATGTCGCAGAAGGCAGAAGCGAAATCGGCATTCTCTACTTAAGCGATTACAACAGCCGCTATCTGAAGAGACTGTTTACGGAGAATCAGCTGGAATTCCATCCGCTGATCAAGTGCTCCGCCTATGTTTATCTGGCAAAATCGCATCCCCTTGCAGACCGCTCCTCCATCACCTTCGAGGAACTGATGGACTACCCGTGCCTGCAGTTTGAGCAGGGATCTCAGGGTTCTTCCTTCCTCGCGGAAGAAATCTTAAGCGACCGCGAGTATCTGCGCACCATTACCACCAATGACCGCGCCACCAACCTGAACCTGATGAAGTCCATCAATGCCTACACCCTGTGCTCCGGCATCATCAGTGAAGAGCTCAACGGCTCCGATTATATCGCTGTTCCCTTCCATGAAGACCGCAGGCACCGCAACCAGAGTATGACCATCGGCTATCTGATTCCGAGAGGCTCTGTACTCAACAAGATCGGAACTGTATTTATTGAAGAAATCCAAAAGCTGCTTCAGCAGTGAACAGAGCAAAACAGCGAATACGTCAAACGAATAATTCAAAATACAAAAAACTGCCGCACCGTGAGAACTGATCTCCCGATGCGGCAGTTTTGTATTTTTCAAATCACTTTTTAATTGAAATAAACCAGATCTGACTCCGGTGCCTCGCAGCGGCTGATTTCCTGTACACGGAAGACAGGTCCCTTGCCTCTGTAAGCCATCAGATGACGGATCTCGACCTTTGCCGTGATCTCTACCCAATCACCCTCAGCATACTTCGGTGCGTCCGGGCTTGCGCAGATATAGCCGATGAACTGGACATCATCCGCACAGCAGGTCATCGCACTCCAGCCAAGAGCAAAGCGCTTGGAGCCAAGGCCTGACGGCTTCTTAACTTTTCCGCGGAAATGTACGGTCTTTCCCTCATACTTCTCCGGATCATCCTGCATATCCACATAGAAGATGCCGTAATCGCAGTCCTCAATGTTGATGACATCTGCATCCATATCATAGGGAAGAGTATCCTGGAAGAGATCAATCATCTCTCCGTCTGTTCCCTCAAATGCAAGTTCGCAGGCCGGATTGGTTACCTTGATGCCGCGTCTGAAATCGGAGAGCTGCATGTCCTCCTTGCAGCGGTTAAAGATAACCAGATCTGTGTTGGCAAACATCTCTGTAAACAGAGACTTCATGTTCACACGATATACCGGATATGTCACTGCATCGACATTGACAATCTCCTGTACGATGCCCCAGCCCTCCGGAAGCTTCAGCTCTTCTGCCTTGCGGACGCCCCATAAGGGATTCAGCTCCAGCAGAACGCGTCCCGGATGAACATCCCGTTCAAACTCACAGAGCTTTTCGTAAGTGAACTCCTCTTCCGATTCAATATCCTGTACAAATGTACGGTATTTCGTCAGGTCAGCGGAATCATATTCCTCCTCGCCCTCCTCTGTACTGATGATCAGAGTTGCCTGCGGGATCTGGAAATAATCCTGTCTGACGGTCTTGTTGATAAAGCTTGTCTTGCCGCTTTCCAGAAATCCGGTAATCAGGTACACCGGTACGCGAATATCGTCTTCTTCCATCTTTAAACCTCATTCTATAATGCGATTGCGTGGGACTTACCGTCCTGCGCAATCAGTCAGCTTTTATGTATTCGTGTTTTCAGGCAAAACCGAACAGTGCTGCAATCTTGTCTTCCTTGATTTCCGCACCGATTACGCAGATTCTGCCGGTATACTCCGGGCTGCCCTCACGGACATCTGCTTCTTCCGGAACCATATCAAAATAGATCCATGTGCCGTCTTCTGCCGGAACCATACCCTTGGCACGGACAACCATGCCGTATTCATCGGAATCGGAAAGCTTCTCAAGGATTTCGGAGATCTGCTCCTTTGTATACTTTCTGATTGTTTCCTTGCCCCAGCTTGTGAAGATCTCGTCTGCATCATGGTGGTGATGGTCATGACCGCATCCGCAGTGATCGCCGTGCTCATGGTGATG
>JAUNAG010000200.1 GCA_030527685.1 Lachnospiraceae bacterium
AGTCGGTTTGGCCGTAGGTTCGGCAGTCGGTTCAGCCGTAGGTTCTGCGGCGGGCTCTGCAGAAGGTTCCGCTGTCGATTCCGTTGTTTCTGTCGGTTCTGTATGACCTGATTCCGCAGCATGAGATGCTTCCGATAATGTGTCATTCGATGACAGCGGTTCTTCGAAAACGGAAGAAGCTTTTTCATCCGGCCGATCGGAATCGGGGATCAGCCGGACTGTCTCACCATCCTCCTGCATCAGAAGATAGCGGGGCAGCAGTGACAGGCCTTCCGAAACAGAAATCCCTTTCCACGAAAGAAAACAGAAGACACTAATAAGCGCAGCACAGGCTGCCAGCAGCAGTCCTGTGATGCGCTCATGATGTTTTCGCTTTCTTCGCTTTTCCTTCAGTTCGTCAATAGTCACCGATCAGCGTGTCTGCTCCTTTGTCTTAGCTTCCTGCATCTTCAGTGCACGTACCTTAAGCGGAAGACCGAAGAGTGTGATGAAACCGTCTGCATCGTGATGATCATACATATCACCTGTTGTGAAGGATGCAAGGCTTTCATTGTAAAGGCTGTACGGAGAAGACTCACCGAGCTTGATGATATTGCCCTTGTAAAGCTTGAACTTGACTTCACCTGTAACATATTCCTGTGTCACATCCACGAAGGCACTGATTGCCTCACGAAGCGGTGTGAACCACTTGCCTTCGTAAACAACCTGTGCAAGCTTTTCAGCCAGGAGCTTCTTTTCTTCAAGAGTAGCACGATCGAGGCAGAGCTCTTCAAGCTGTTCGTGAGCTGCCATCAGGATTGTGCCGCCCGGTGTCTCGTAAACGCCGCGGCTCTTCATGCCGACAACACGGTTCTCTACGATATCAACGATACCGATGCCGTTCTCGCCGCCGAGCTTGTTGAGCTTGCGGATGATATCGGCAACCTTCATCTTTTCGCCATTGACAGAAGTCGGGATACCCTTTTCAAATGTCATGGTGACTTCTGTAGCCTTATCCGGTGCCTTTTCCGGAGTAACGGAAAGAACCAGCATATGATCATAGTTCGGAGCCTGTGACGGATCCTCCAGTTCCAGACCTTCATGGCTGATGTGCCACAGGTTTCTGTCGCGGCTGTAGCTCTGGGAATGATCGAAGGAGAGATGAATGCCCTTGCTCTCGCAGTAAGCAATCTCATCCTCGCGGGACTGCATAGTCCAGATATCTGTCATTCTCCACGGAGCGATGACCTTGATGTCCGGAGCAAGTGCCTTGATGCCGAGCTCGAAACGGATCTGGTCATTACCCTTGCCTGTAGCACCGTGGCAGATCGCAACAGCGCCTTCCTTGCGTGCAATCTCAACCAGCTTCTTTGTGATAGCCGGGCGGGCCATGGAAGTTCCGAGAAGATACTTGTTCTCGTAAACAGCGCCTGCCTTGACGCACGGCATTACGAAGTTTTCAGCAAAATCGTCATTGATATCTTCAATATACAGTTTGGAAGCGCCGGAGAGTCTTGCGCGCTCTTCCAGACCGTCAAGCTCGTTGCCCTGACCGCAGTCAACGCAGCAGCAGATGACATCGTAACCAAACTTTTCCTTAAGCCACGGAATGATTGCGGTTGTATCAAGACCGCCGGAATATGCAAGAACTACTTTTTCATTTGCCATGATGAACTATCCTCCAAAACATATCAAAACACATTAAATATGAATCTCTGCAAATCTTTGTGCGG
>JAUNAG010000201.1 GCA_030527685.1 Lachnospiraceae bacterium
AGAGCGTGAATGTTCGCACCAGAAGAATTATTGCCTATATTGTTCTGGTTCTGGTAACATTCTTCTGCCTCTTCTGGTTCTACCTCATGATTATCAATGCAACCAGATCAAACGGCGAGATGAAGACAGGTTTTACACTGCTCCCGAGTACACATCTGCTTGAGAACTGGGACAACCTGGTTCACGGAACACTTCCGATCTGGAGCGGTCTTCGCAACAGCGTTATTATTTCCACAGCCTGCGCAGTTCTCTGCGTGTATTTCTCAACCATGACAGCGTATGCGATTCATGCGTATGAGTTCGCTGCAAAGAAATTCATCTATCCGTTCATCCTGATGGTTATGATGATCCCGACACAGGTTACAGCACTTGGTTTCATTCAGTTAGTCACCAAGATGAAACTGATGGATTCCTTTATTCCGCTGATTGTTCCGTCAGTAGCAGTTCCGGTTACCTTCTTCTATATGAAGCAGTATATGGAAAGTGCACTGCCGCTTGCATTGATTGAAGCAGCACGTATCGACGGATCCGGAGAATTCCATACCTTCAATATCATCGTTCTGCCTCTGATGAAGCCGGCTATTGCCGTACAGGCAATCTTCACATTCGTCAGCAACTGGAACAATTACTTCACACCGGCCCTGATTCTCCATGCCGACAAGAAGAAGACTCTGCCGATCCTGATCGCACAGCTTCGTTCGGCTGACTGGCTGAAGTTTGATATGGGACAGGTTTATGTCATGATTGCATTCTCCATCCTGCCGGTTGTTATTGTTTATCTCTTCCTTTCCAGATATATTGTCCAGGGCGTTGCAGTGGGCAGTGTCAAGGGATGATAAAAACTTAATCATGAAAATGCAATTGCGGAATGATATGTTTCAGGCATATCATTCCGCATTTTTTTAAATAAAATATTCGATTGTTTTCTCGTCAGTCAGAGCGGTTTTGCTGTTGAACAGAAGGACCGCTTCTCTTTTGTCTTTTTCACCGAGAGAGTAGGTGTCATGGTTGGTGCGGTTGAAGCAGGAGAAGGGCACGATTCGGTTGTAGCTGAACGGGTGTTCCAGATCCACGGTGATCAGTTCGCGGTCCGGTGTATCTTCTGTCAGTTCTTCTTCATAATAAGGATCGAACATCAGAACGTGATCGTCCTTTACTCCCGTCAGGAGAACGTAATGTTCCACCTCATAGTGCAGTCTGAGAATAACGGCTCCTCCGCGGTTTAATGCATCCACGATGCGGCTGTCCGGCGTAATATAGACACTTTCACCGGAGAGATACTGAGTCGTGATCGGCAGACGGCCTGTCTTTCCGAAACCGTCCAGCCAGTTGGCAAGAAACATCATGGCCATGCAGGAGGTGCCGCTTTCACACGGTCTTCCTTCCTTGCCGTAGCAGTCCAGGCAGTAGAGCATGATGTTGCGGATGGCTTCCGGCGGAATCTCCTCGCGCTGGAAGAGAAAGTCGAGTGCGTTGATCATCGAAGTGGGGCCGCAGTCAAATTCTGTATGCTGATAGTGAAGTGGATTTTTCAAGAACGTTACTCCTTTATTCATAAACAGCAGATGAACACGGACTTTCCGAAAGCTGTGTTCATGACCGTAAAACAGGCCGGCTGCATTTTATATCAGTTTTACAACAAAACACCATGTGATGGCAAGCAGACCGTAAAAATGAGGACAGAAATCAGGGT
>JAUNAG010000108.1 GCA_030527685.1 Lachnospiraceae bacterium
TTTCAAAAATTAAAATTGTCTCCTTTTCATATATAAATAATATGAATACTATGATGTTACCTGTTAAATCCCTGCTCGTCAATACATATAAATAAAGTTCATAATTTTATAAAAGCAGTTCAGAGCTAAATGTAAAAAAAACGGGGATTTCTCCCCGTTTCACTGATTCCTCTTTATTTCACTAATCTCTCTTTATCTTACTTTATTGTCTTCATTCTCTCGATCGCTTCCTGTGTCAGCTCATGTGTATTAAATGCCGTCAGCCGGAAGTAACCTTCTCCGCTCGGTCCGAAACCGGAGCCCGGTGTTCCGACGATATGAGCCGTCTCAAGCAGGTAATCGAAAAATTCCCAGGATGTCATATGATCCGGTGTCTTCAGCCAGATATAAGGAGCATTGACACCGCCTGATACAGTATATCCGGCACTCTTCAGACCTTCATAGATCAGCTTTGCATTCTCCATATAGTAGGCAATCTGCTCTTTCGTCTGTGCCTGTCCTTCTGCTGAATAGACTGCCTCACCGGCGCGCTGGACGATATAGGGGGCACCGTTGTACTTGGTGCCGTGTCTGCGTGCCCATAAAGCATTTAAGGAAGCTCCGTCTTCTGTGTGCAGCTCCTTCGGAATAACAGTAAAGCCAAGTCTCGTTCCGGTGAAACCTGCATTTTTAGAAAAGCTTCGAAGCTCGATGGCACATGTTTTCGCACCGTCACATTCATAGATGCTGTGCGGCACATTCTCCTCATGGATGTAAGCTTCATAGGCTGCATCAAAGAGAATCACGCAGTGATGTTCATTGGCGTAATCCACCCATTTCTGCAGTTGTTCCTTTGTGAGCGTGGCACCTGTCGGATTGTTCGGGAAGCACAGGTAGATCAGATCCGGCACCACCTCCGGCAGTTCCGGTGCAAAGCCGTTCTCTGCGTGGCAGGGCATATAGATGACGTCCGACCATAAGCCGGTTGCGGAATCATAGCTTCCGGTTCTGCCGGCCATGACATTTGAATCCACATAGACCGGATAAACCGGATCACAGACCGCGATTTTGCTGTCAGCTGCAAAGAGCTCCTGGATATTTCCGGAGTCACACTTGGCACCGTCGCTGATAAAGATCTCATCAATTGCAATATCAACCCCTCTGGCTTTGAAGTCATGTTCCGCAATTGCACTGCGCAGGAACTCATAGCCCAGATCCGGCGCATAACCGCGGAAGGTCTCCTTCACACCCATCTCCGATACCGCTTTATGCATGGCCTCAACAATCGCCGGAGCCAGCGGCAGTGTGACATCGCCGATGCCGAGACGGATGATATCTGCTTCCGGATGCACACTCTGATAAGCAGCCACCTTCTTTGCAATGTTTGAGAAAAGATAACTGCCCGGAAGTTTCAGGAAATTCTGATTTGCTCTGGTCATACTTCAATTACTCCTTTATATACAGTTTCTGCCGGTCCGGTCATATACACAAGATCTGCAGCCCGATCCCAGCGGATGTGCAGTCTTCCGCCTAACAATTCCACCGTCACTTCTTCTTCTGTCAGCTCGTTTAAGACAGCTGCCACAACCGTAGCACAGGTGCCGGTTCCACAGGCAAAGGTCTCACCTGTCCCGCGCTCATACACGCGCATCCTGATGAAATCCCGGCTTACAATCTCCGCAAACTCTGCATTGACGCGCCTGGGGAAGATCTCATGCGATTCAAATACCTTTCCGACTTCATCGATCGGGAAGTCAGCTACCTGTTCGACAAAGGTAACACAGTGGGGATTGCCCATGGAGACACAGGTGATGGGATATATTTTCCCTGCTATCAGAACCGGATAATAGCAGACCATACGCGAGAGGTCCTGCTCCATCCCCTCATGATAAAAATGAAGCTTTTCAATATCTACAGGAATCTGTTCCGGTTTGAGAACAGGTGATCCCATATTCACCTCTACCTGCTTCACAAAACCCCTATCACTCTCTGATGCCTTTTCAACAAACAGATGCAGATATTTGATACCAGCCAGTGTTTCCACTGACACATCAGTCTTATCAGTCAACCCGTTGTCATAGACATACTTGCCGACACAGCGTATACCGTTGCCGCACATCTCACTTCTGGATCCGTCCGCATTGTACATCTCCATCGTAAAATCAGCTTCGGCAGAATCTTTAATCAGAATCAATCCATCCGAACCGATTCCAAAGTGCCTGTCACTTATTTTTCTTGCAAGCGCTCCCGGATCATCCACCTGTTCTTTCAGGCAGTCGATATAGACATAATCGTTTCCAAGGCCTTGCATCTTTGTAAAATGCAGTTTCATAATCTCACTTTCCTGAATTACCCGGAACACAGAGTCGCAAGCGACTTTTTCGCACCCGAGCAGAATTACGGTACTTTTTTGCTATGAAACAAAAAAAGGGCGCCTTGAACCAAACGGTTCAAAGCGCCTTTGCTTTTGTAGCATTATAGACTTGTTTGATCTCTTAAGCAAGAGAAAATTTATGCCCCGGCTTATTTTAAGACCGGTATCAGCTGAAGTCCCATACAGAGCATCCACACATACATGACCGTCTTCGGCAGCATCAGAGCACCGAGCATCGGCTTTTTCTTTGCTCCGAACACAACCGGATAGTAAAAGCCAAAGCTTAAAGTAATGGCAGGATGTCAAAGATGCTTTCACCGTAGCGCATGCCGGCCGGTGCCGGTTTTTTACTCATAAATTTTACCTTCTGATCGATGCTTTTTCTATCTTCCCTTCATGAGAAAATATCGCATCCTATATAAGCTCATTTCGTCACAACATAATATTTTCTTTTAGCACAGTTTTCTATCAGAACAGATCCAACATACTATCCAGATAAATCTCTTCTCTCACCTTCAGCCTGCATTCCGGCTTCGTCATGTAATACAGCAGAAATTCCAGCAGCAGCGCATTGCCGAGGCTTCTTCCTTCAATCTTAAAGTTCGAAAAGCCCATCGGCATGTAGGTATGAAGAATATCTTCTGTTCCGATGAATCCCGGGTTTTCCATAGCTGCAGAAAAGCGGTAGCCTTTTTCTCCTTCCGGCGACCGACAGATGTGATCTTCACATTCTTCCCCGAGGCACTTCCGGCTTACATTTTCATAGCAGACCTTTCTGTCACGACAGCCAAAGAAGCAGCATTCGTTGCACAGAAATTCGATCTTATCCTTTTCATCCTCAGTCAGCTTCTCCAGTTCACCGAAACTCTTATTCAATCGAAAGTCCGGGACAACGTAGGAATATTCTTCACGGGCCAGCTCTTTCTTTAACTCCTCGAATCGAGTCAGAACCTTCGTCGTAGAAGAGACAAAGTAAAAGTCCGGATATCTGTCACGCAGATATGCAAGCAGCAGATCTGAATAGATGATCACACCGCTTCTCGCAGCTGCGTGCGTATGAAACAGCTCGCAGAGATCATTGCATCTTCGATCTCCCAGATGTTCTTTCTGCAGCAGTGAATTGCTGAAGGTCAGGCGGGGAGAAATCTTATATTCGTTCATCAGCGCCAGAACCTTTGCGGCGTCGTCATAGCCGAAGCCCGCACGTCCCCCGCCCCAGATACAATCTGCAGGAGCTCCGTATACAGAGCCGATCTCACACCAGTCATAGAAGTACTCTCTGTGTTCATGGAACACCGGCAGAAAGACCCTGTAGAATTCATAGAATTCAAACAGTCCGGGAAGATGAAAATAAGCTTTATGATCGTTAGACTTCTTCAGACTCATGATTCTGAGTTTTCTTATCCTCCAGTTCCTTCATCAGCTTCGCTCTGGCCTCTTTCCGGTTTTTCGGCTTTCCGTTTTCCGGAAGATCGGTTTCCTCTACGTCATCGAATACGGGGGCACTCTTCTCTGCCATCTGATCAATCTCAAACAGGGACGGAAGCTGGTACTTTGCCGCATATTCGTCGAAGGCGCTTTCGTAGATATCCTTGCTCTGCTCCTTGATGCTCTTTGAATAGAAATGCGGGTCGAAGGTATAGGTTTCCTTCTCAATAACCGCAATTGCAATGTTGGAGCTGTGTGCTGCAACACGGTCCAGGTTGGTAATCAGGTCGTTATACGGGAAGCCCTGCTCCACGCTGCAGACGCCTTCCTGTACTCTGGAGATGTGTCTGGACTTCAGCTCCTCCGCCATCGCATTGATCAGCTGACGGATCGGCTCAACCTTATAGGCAGCTTCTACATCGTCCTCTGTAAATGCATGGAAGGCGAGATTGACGATTTCCTCTGCAGCCGTTTCCATGACGGTCAGCTCAGCCTGTGCAGCCCTGGAGAAGCTGATCTTCTTTTCTTCCATCTCACGCGCCACGGCAGCAACACCGCAGGCATGATCGCTGATTCGCTCAAAGTCGCTGAGGCAGCGGAGGTACTGTGCAGCCTCGATGCTCTGCTTCCGGTTCATCTCACCTCTGGAAGCACTCATCAGGTAGGTGCCCAGCTTGTCTTCATATTTGTCGATCAGAGCTTCCTTTGCCTCTACCTTGGCGTACTTGGCCTCACTGTAATTATGAATCAGGTTCATAGCGCGGAAGATATTCTTGCGTGTCTTCTTTGCCATGCCGTTAATTGCCTCGTGGCTCTGCTCCAGTGCAACAGCCGGATACTTGAGGAAGCGCTCGTCCAGAAGGTCAAAGTCTTTCTGATCGGCGATGTCCGCCTCGGAATCCTTGATCAGGACAAATACAAGCTTCTCAATCAGTTTGATAAACGGACTGAGAACCAGGATGGTTGCCACACGGAAGCAGGTATTTAAGAGAGCGATCGCAAACGGGTTCATGACATGACTCATGAACGGGAATCCGCCTGCAATTGCATTTGCCGTATAAAAAACAGTGGACCAGATCACAAGGCCGAAGACGTCATTGAGCAGGTAGATCAGCGCTGTTCTTTTACCGTTCTTGTTTGCTCCGAGAGAAGACAGAAGAACCGGGCAGGCAGCACCGACACCGATACCCATTGTGATCGGAAGTGCGGTTGCGAAGCTAATACCGCCTGTCACGGAGAGAGCCTGCAGGATACCGATTGATGCGGATGCGCTCTGCAGGACTGCCGTAAATGCAATACCGATCAGAATGCCCATTACCGGATTTGAAAACATCGTCAGCGTTCTGATGAATGCGGGGCTGTCCTTCAGCGGAGAAACGGCTGCACTCATGTTCTGCATACCGGTCATCAGCACTGCGAAGCCGAGCATAATCTCTCCGAGATAGTGGCTCTGGTTTCTCTTTGCAAAGTTCTTCAGTACGATACCGATAATGGCAACAACTGCCGAGATGGTCGCTGTTGACAGCAGGGCAGCAATTCCTGAAGAACCTTCAATGTAAGACAGACACAGAATCCAGCCGGTAATACTGGTTCCGATATTGGCACCCATGATGATACCGATTGCCTGTCCGACTTTCATCATACCGGAGTTAACGAAACCGACGACCATGACTGTCGTTGCCGATGAAGACTGAATGACGGCCGTAACACCTGCGCCGAGCAGAATGCCTTTCAGCGGATTGCTTGTCAGCTTGTAGAGCAGCGACTCCAGCTTGTTGCCTGCGACCTTCTTGAGCCCGTCACCCATTACACCCATTCCGTACAGGAATAAGGCGACGCCGCACAGCAGTCTGAGAACTAATGATAATGTTGTAATCATTGTTTTTCCCTCATCAAAATGTATGAATCCGGTTTCTCTTGTTAAACACTCCGCTTATCATTTTACACTGCTTCTCTGCTTATGACTATGAAAAAATGCTGCCGCTAGCCTTTCGGTTGACAACAGCATTTTTTAAAATCTCAGGTTTTTATTTTGCCAGATTGCGATATAAGAAAGTCACGATCTGACCTCTTGTGCAGGCTGCATCCGGTGAGAATGCAGCTGCACTTGTTCCCATAGTCACACCCTTCTCTGCTGCCCAGCAGACTGCCTTGTAGCAGAAGCTCTTCTCCGAGACATCACTGAAGTTTGCCTTCTTCGCTCCTTCCGGTGCTCCGACATAACGATACATAAAAGTGACCGCCTGACCGCGCGTACAGCTCTGGTCTACTCCGAAAGTATCCCTGGTTAAGCCCTGTGTAATACCTTTTTCAACCGCCCAGAGTACTGCCCTGTAGAACGGAGAAGATGAACCAATGTCCTTAAACTTAGCACTTGTGGAACTCGGAGCCGGTGAACCTGCTGCTCTCCAGAGGAAAGTAACAATCTGACCTCTTGTGCAGCTCCGGTCCGTACCGAAGAGAGTGCCTTCGGCATTAATACCTCTGGTGATACCTTTTTCCTTTGCCCATGCAATCGCAGATACAAAGGGGCTGTCGGCTGTAACATCTTCGAACGGAAGCTCAAGCTGTGCAATTTCCTCTGTCTCTGTCGCATCGCAGTTCTCGCAGGATCTGCTTCTTACGCCGGCTTTCCCGAAAGTAGCCTCTGTTGTGACACTCCAGTCACTCCATTTATGACCCTTGGCTTCAATCGCTTCCTGCTTTACGAGGACTTCCTCACAGACACTGCAGTGCTTACCTTCTGTCAGACCTGTCTCCGTACAAGTAGCTTCTACTGCATCATCAACCACTTCAGTATGACCCTTGGCTTCTACCACTTCCTGCTTTACGAGGACTTCCTCACAGACACTGCAGTGCTTGCCCTCTGTCAGACCTGTCTCTGTGCAGGTTGCTTCTACTGCTGCGTCAACGACTTCCGTATGGCCCTTGGCTTCTACTACTTCCTGCTTTACGAGGACTTCCCCACAGACACTGCAATGCTTGCCTTCTGTCAGACCTGTTTCGGTGCAAGTCGCCTCAACTGCTGCATCAACGACTTCGGTATGACCCTTGGCTTCTACTACTTCCTGCTCTGTCAGCACTGTACCGCAGACGCTGCAGTGCTTGCCTTCTGTCAGACCTGTTTCCGTACAGGTTGCCTCAACTGCTGCGTCAACGACTTCCGTATGACCCTTGGCTTCTACCACTTCCTGCTTTACAAGAACTTCATTGCAGGCACTGCAGTGTTTGCCTTCTGTCAGGCCTGTCTCCGTGCAGGTTGCTTCAACTGCTGCATCAACGACTTCGGTATGGCCCTTGGCTTCCACTACTTCCTGCTTTACGAGGACTTCCTCACAGACGCTGCAGTGCTTGCCTTCTGTCAGACCACTTTCGGTGCAAGTCGCCTCTACTGCTGCATCAACGACTTCGGTATGACCCTTGGCTTCTACTACTTCCTGCTCTGTCAGAACTGTACCGCAGACGCTGCAGTGCTTGCCTTCTGTCAGACCGGTTTCGGTACAAGTTGCCTCAACTCTGCCGCATCAATAACTTCAGTATGTGCTGTATAGACGCCTGCAATATCAGAGTATAAGACTTCGTTCTTCGAAACTGTTATTTTGCAGCGATACAGATCACTTGTATCGCAGGCCTTGCCGCTTACTGTTAACGTCGCATCATTTGCTCCTGCGATCTCATCCCAGTGCTCTCCGAAATCTGTGCTGACTTCCCACTGATAAGTCAAACCGCTGATCTGTGAGGATGCATCAAGAACTCCTTCTGTTTCACCTTCCCTGAGACGAATTGTCTCCGGCTGATTGATGATGAATCCGCGTGCCGCGTTGGTATAGATGACGTTTCCCCATCCGTTTGTCAGCTTGCAGCGGTAATAAGATCCGTCATTCTGCTCGCTCAATGTGACATTAAGTACAGCCGCAGTTTTGCCTGCCAGATCATTCCAGCTGTTCTGATCTGCCGATACCTGCCACTGATATTTCAGACCGCTGTATCCGTAAGAATTCTTTGTTGAAAATGCAACTGCAGATCCTGTTTCACCTGCTGCTGTCTGCGGATGTTCCGGCTTTATGTTCTCAATGCAGTTATTGGCATTATTATTTTTATTGGAGAGATGGGTCACTGCTCTGCGGTCAATCGAAATAGAGTCACATCCCAGCTTATTATCTGTACCATATCCGCCGATTGCACTCGTAAAGCCTTCAGCTGTTACAATGGCATTTGCCCCAATCGTGACAGAACCACCCTTTGCATCGCTGCCGCCGCCGATGGCTGCACTTCCTGCTGATGTGGCCGTAATATCACCACCCAGAAGCTTAATTGTTTCTCCGGCTCCGTAGTAGCCTCCGCCAATACCCGCACTGTTCCTTGCAGATGATGCATGCACTACACCACCTGTAATTGTAATCGTTCCGCTCGAAGACAGATCGCCTCCGCCGATTCCGGCCTCCAGATCAGAGATTGCTGTCACATTTCCTCCGGAAATTGTGATCTGACCTCCGCTGCCGCCTCTGCTGCCGCATCCGATTCCGGCTCCTGATTCTTCACCCTCCGCAATTACTTCACCGCCGGAAATCTCAATAATGCCGCCTTTGCCTACAACACCGCCGCCGATTCCGGCGCCGCTCCATGTAGATTTTGCATTGACTTTACCACCGGAAATCTGAATTGTTCCGTTGGAACCGTATCGACCGCCTCCGATTCCGGCACCGTAGTCTCCTGTAGCTGTGATGTCACCATTTAAGATTCGAATCACACCGGAATTAACGTTCTCTTTACTTCCGATACCGGCTTGTCCTTCTGCTTCCAGTGATCCTGTTCCGGTAATCGTCAAAGCAGCTCCTTCCGGAACGGAGATGCCCGGAATATTATTCCTATTATATACCTTAAAGCTGTTCTCACCTTCCAGTGTCAGAACAACTTCTGCTCCTTTAGCGATTTCCAGACCGGATCCGGAATACGGATAATTTACATGTACATTATTAATTGTCATCTCCACTTTACCGGATTCGACATAAATACCATACCTTGCAGACTGCCAGGAACCGGTAATTCTGCATTTCGGTCCTCCGAGAACAGTGCTGTTCTTACCGCTCTCATTTATAGTATATGAATAGGTTCCG
>JAUNAG010000109.1 GCA_030527685.1 Lachnospiraceae bacterium
CAGGGATCTGAACGGAGGCGATACATTTACATCCGCCGAATACAGAAAGATTCAGAGGCTGCTGTACTGGTATCTGACATCGAAAGATGACTATATTGCAAATACAACCTATCAGCGCAACGGCAGGACTTACCGTGTCAGTGCGACCAATGTGTATGAAAATGTACAGCGCATGATCTGGGAACTGATTCGAAACGGACAATACAAAAATAATATCAATGCGAGCAACGATCCGTCTGATTTGTGGGGACTTTTATACGGAGACGGAAGCAGCACAGGTCTTATCAATTCCTCACAGTATGATGAACTCATTGATTCGAATCTGACCTTCAATCTCTATCACAGACCGGACAGTTCCGTGCAGAATATGATCTCCGTAAGCGGAGGCCGTCCGTCGGCGTCACTGCAGGAGAACATACTTCAGATCGGAAATGTGCCCAATACGGACTTGCCTCCGGTTGAAGAGATGCAGCTTTCTCTCACAAAAATGTGGGAAGACAGAGACGGACTGAACAGGCCGGAATCAATTGAGCTTACACTTGAGAAGATTCGAAAGAGTGACGGGGCAGTCATCGGAACCAAGGTCATTGAAGTCAGGGCAGAGGATAACTGGCAATATACGAGTACATCTTATACGCTGACTGATAACGAAGGAAATCCCTGCGAATACCGCGTAAAGGAAGCCGGAGAGCAGGAAGGGAAGGTTCTTATCGGACGAAATCTGTATCAGGTAACTTCAGAGATCAATACGGACGAGAATGGTGTGAATATCACGGTTATCAATAAGCTGATTCAGAATATCACACAGCCGTCCACCGGTGCGAACTCAAGATGGATCTCGATGTTCGGAGGAACACTGATGATGATGCTTTCCGCAGTCTATTTCTTTATGAGAGCAGAAAAGCGCAGAATAAAACGTTAAGAGATACAAATGATGTCTGTATGCCCAATTTGCAGACTTTCTATAATTGAGAAGAACTGCCATGCGAATATTCCCCGGTAATATTCGCATGGCAGTTCTCTTTTTATGTTTACAAACGGTTTACAGATTGTTTAATATATATATAAAAACTCTGCGATATAAGGCTGATTTGTACACTTTTTTAGAATTATATGCTATGATGAATGTAAACGAAATCAGTAAAAATGAAGCAGGAGGGGGGTAGAAGACGTGTCGTATAGTCAGATGAATATCGTAATATGTGATGATGAGATTCAGATCGCGAGCTTATTACAGAAAAAGCTGCAGGAATATGCGATGCGTCACAGTCTGACCTTCTCAATCACGTTATACAGTGAAGGAAGAAAGCTGATCAATTCCTTTGCGCATGCCGGTCTGAAAGCCGATCTGATCTTTCTCGATATCAAGATGAAGGATATGGATGGCATCAGCGTGGCAGAAGAACTGCGCAAGATGAACGTGGAAAGCGAAATTATCTTCCTCAGCGGTTATAAGGAGTACGTATTCGACAGCTTCCGGGTCAGAACCTTCCGCTATCTGCTGAAGCCGCTGAAAGAGCAGGAACTCTGGGAAGCTATGGATGCCCTGCTTCGGAATTATAATGAAGAAGATCGTCTGGAATATGATTTCATGGACGAGCATTACAGCATTCGCTATAAGGACATTGTTTATATTGAAGGAATGCGCGGAAAGATCTGGATTCACTGCGGAAAGGATGTATATCGCTGGCGCGGAGCGCTCAGCAATCTTCATGATGTGATGAAAGATAAGGGATTCTTCCTGATACACAGAAGTTACCTGATCAATATGAGCAAAATAGTCCGCTATAACTCCAATGAAATTATCATGGAGGGTGAAGAAGCCGTTCCGCTCAGCAAATACAAGAGGGATGAGTTCAAAAAGGAGTATATCAGGCTGTGGAGAGATTCGATCTGATACTTTCTGTATTTTTCTATATCATAGAATTTGTCCTGACACTCGGACTCTTTGTTCTGATGTTCAGCACGCGTGAGGCGATCCTGCGCTTCCGGGCGATGAAAAAAACGCAGCGTGTGTTTTTTGTTGTGAGCCTGCATGCATTTCTTGCAGCCAGTGTGATTTTGAAGATGCCTGTTCTGATGATTGTGTTTCAGGTAGCAGTCCTGATCAATCTGGGCAGGGACAGCCGTATTCTGAAAAACTGTATTGAGGGTTATGCTGCCATCGGCCTGCGTTTGATTACAGAGATCGGACTGGGGCATCTGCTGTATTCCCATGATCAGGCATCGGAAGGATTGTTTTACGGGACCGGTCAGAATGAGCACATCGTGCTGGTGATGTTTCTGCTGGTTCTGATTCAGCTTGCGCTGACGATGGTGATCCACGGCTATCGAAACAGGCATGCCAAAGAGGAATTTCAGTATACACTGAACGGCATTCATCTTGTCATTGAAGGGTTCTGGCTGTTTTCAATCAGTGCTCTCGTCAGAGACCGCAATACTTTTTATTTTTTCCTGTCTACATTTCTCCTGATGGCAGTCAAGGATTATTATGCGCTGTATCGCATTGAGCGCTGCCAGGAGGAGCGAACCGAGGAGGCGCGCCGCATCTCCATTCCCGCAAACCGTGAAGAATATTATACAAGTATGGAGGAGGAGCATCAGCAGATCCGCCGCCTTTATCATGATATGAAGAATTCCTTCATGGTCATGGAAAACAGAATGATTGATAACGAAGAGGAAAAGGCACTTCTGAAAAAGAAGACAGAGCAGCTGCTGGCACTGGAAAGACATTATCATACGGGCTGCCGGACTTTGGATATCCTGCTTTTTGAGAGCAGCCGCCGCGCGAAGGAACGCGGAGTGGAATTCGAAGTCATTATTCAGGAAGACTGCCTGCACTTTATGGATGACGATGATATCAATGCGATCTTTGTAAATGCAATTGTCAACGCGCTGGAAGCCTGTGAAAAAGTCGAGGAGGGAAAGCGAAAAATATTGATTCGTGCCGGAAAGAAGGGTAATGAGGTCATGATCTCCTTCAAGAACAGTATGAATCCGGAGGAAAAGAACAATAATCTTGAAACCACAAAGAAAAATAAGCGGTCGCACGGCATCGGGCTGCCGAGCATTCAGAGAGCAGCCGATCACTACGGCGGTTTTATGACTGTTGAGCAGGAAGAGGGCACCTTCCATCTGGCACTTTTGTTTTTGAACGGGCAGATGGTATAAGAGGTGACTTCAGGAGTGCGAAAGTACGGAGCAGTCAAAATTTCCGGATGCGAAAGCATGGGGGGGCAGTCGTATTTTTCTGATGACTGCCGGTGCAGCAGAAAGTGGTTTTCTTTGGAGGCACGGACGATGAAACAGGGAACGATTGAACATATGAAACGAAAACTGCGATGCGGCGCGGCCATGCTCTGTCTTCTGCTTGCAGCGGGAGGCGGCTGCATGACAGCTGCTGCGGAGCAGGCAGCTTCGACAGAAGAAACAGCAGCTTCTGAGGCAGAAACAGCTGTTCCGGCGGAAAAAACTGTTTCAGTATCAGAGGGGGCAGAGAGCGGAGAAGAGACGACAGACGGAACGGCGTCTGCCACGATAGCAGGCACAGATGCTGTGCGTTATCTGACAGAAAAATATGAGCGTGATTATAAGCAGGTGGTCTATACTTCGGAAGATGGTCTGGAGGGATCAGCTGCCAATTGTGTCTTTTCGGCATCTGACGGAATGCTGTGGGTTGGCTGCTATACCGGACTTTTCCGCTATGACAGTCACGAATTCAGAACATATCCGATTGAGGAGTTTACCGTTTCCGTCAACTGCATCATCGAGGATGCAAACGGCATGCTCTGGATCGGTACAAACGGCAACGGCATCTACCGCTTCGACGGAAAAGAGTTTGTGCACTGCGAGATGGTAGGAGGCGAGCTGCTTTCGAATACTGTCAGCGAGCTGCAGATCTGCCCGAAGGGCGGACTTTATGCGGCAACAAAAAGCGGTCTGTTTCTGATCGACACACAGGAAGAACAGCCGCAGGCGAAGGAGTGCACAGGCACAGAAGAACTGGATATCCGTCATCTGCTGATTCGCTCATGCGGAAGTCTTGTTCTGACTGCCAGAAACGGAAGAGCATATACGCTGAAGGACGATGTCTGCACGGAACTTGTCTTAACAGACGGAAGTGAGAGCAGCTACAGTATTCGCTGCGCGGCTGAGTGTGAACAGGAGGAGCGTCTGCTTCTCGGCACAAACGGAGCGGTTCTTCTGGAGATCAGTGAAGACGGCAGCATCCTGCGTGAGATGTCGACCGACGGCTTATACAGCTTTAACCAGATTCGGATCAGTGAAGATGGTACCTACTGGATCTGCAGTGATCAGGGAATCGGAAAACTGGTCAACCACGAGCTGTTTGCACTTTCACTGCCTCTCAATAACTCAGTTGAAAATATGTGCGTCGATTATCAGGGGGATTTCTGGTTTGCATCCTCCAAGCAGGGTCTGCTGCAGCTCTATGAGATGCAGTTCTCGAATCTGCGCACCTATCTGGGACTGGAGGAGCCTATCAACAGCATCCTTCCGGTCGGGGACAAGCGGTATTTCGGAACGGATAACGGTCTGCGCTGCTTTGAAGGAAAGACGGAGCTGAAAGATGACGTTCTGGTTCACATCTGCAGAGGACAGCGTATTCGCCATATTTATCAGGACAGTGACGGTGAGCTGTGGATTTCGGCAGGACGTGCGGGCCTTGTTCATCAGGAGCAGAGCGGCCGTGTCTCTATCTTTAATGCTGCGAATTCGGGACTTGCGACAAGCGGTGTCCGTTTTGTAAAAGAACTGCGCGACAAAACGATTCTGATCGGAACGGAAAGCGGCGTATTTGTTGTCAGAAAAGCCACATATGCAGGAGAGAAAAGAGCAGAGAAGGCATCAGGTTCGGAAAATGCAGCTGAGATGATTGTTCCTCTTCTCAAAGACGAGTCCGCATTGAACAGTGATCGTATTCTTTCAATTGATGAAGGACCGGAGGGAGCCATCTTTATCGGAACAGACGGAGACGGTCTGTTTGTAGTAGCAGAGCAGAAGATCGTGCAGCATCTCTCGACAGATGACGGTCTGCTTTCCAATATTATTCTGAAGCTTGTGTTCTCGGAAGAAGAAGACGGTTTATGGGCTGTTTCAGGATCCGGAATATCCTTCCTTCGTAACAATGAGGAGATTCGCACTATTACGGAGCTTCCGGCGGCCAATTGTCTGGATCTGATTCAGATCGGTGACGGAAAAGTGGCTGTTCTGGCCGGAAACGGTATGTTCTGCGTGAAAGAGCAGAATCTTCTCGGCGAAGAAGACATCCGCTTTGATTTCTATGATCGCGAGCATGATCTTCCGATCGACTTTACAGCCAATGCCAGCAATATCGTCAGCAGCGGAGTTCTGTATTTGTGCGGAACGGACGGTGCCGCTACATTGAATCTGACCAGGGAGCATCCGGAAAAGGAAATACGTGTATTTATCAATGATCTTTCGGCAGACGGCACGAATGTGCCGATTGTAGAAGGCATGGCAGCACTGGATGATGATGTATACCGTCTGAATCTTGATCTGGAGCTTTTGAATTTCAGTCATTCCAGCTATCAGGTTCGCTATCAGATGGAAGGTTCGGATGAAACAGAGACATATTTAAGCCCGGAAAAGATGGGACCTGTCAGCTACACGAATCTAAGGGGCGGCAGCTATCGATATCACTTTGAGGTTCTGGATGCGGAACAGGAGAAGGTTCTCGCTGAACAGGAAATCCGGATTCGGAAAAAACTTTCATTCTGGGAAGAGACACGTACACGTCTGACTCTTGCAGGTGCCGCACTGGCTCTGCTTGCGGCAGCGGTATTCGAGATTATCCGGCGAAGAGAATCGATCATGCAGGCGGAATACAGACATCGTCTCAGAAAACAGAAACAGGAGGAGCAGGTTCGAACTGCATTTCTGGATCCGGTTACCGGTGTGTATAACCGCAGTCTGTACGATAAAGACAAGGAACAGCTGGATATGGATCAGCTGCATGCGATGGTCATTGTGAGTCTGAATCATGCGGAATATCTGCGAAACAAGAAGGGCCTGATCTATGTAGAAGATCTGCTGCGCGGCATGGTTGATTCGATCCGGAAGGTTTCCGGAGATGAGATCAGGATCTATCGTCTTTCGGAATTCATCTTCTGCTATTACTGGATGCAGCCTGTGAATCTGGAACAGCATATCCAGGATCTGACAGGTGCATTTGACGAACTGACAAAGCAGGATGAGGAAGATCCGGGCATGTCGATCGGCGCAGTATATAAGGATCAGCTGATGCAGGAGTCTTATCGTGAGCTTTTTGCAAGATGTGATAACATGCGTCGGATGGACCGGAAACACAATGAGGCGAAGTTTATGCGCCGGAAGATCAGTTTTCTGGATGATCTGAAATCGGAAGATGGGAATCCGGAGAAAGAGCAAGAGAAAGAGTAAGAAAAACAGCAGGCCGAAATTTCGATAAAGTGCGCGAAAAATCACGAAAAATGTGTATTTCGCACGCGAAGAAGGCTAATTAGCGCGTCAAAAGCGCTGGAAATACGGAAATGGTATAATAAGGGGATACTGCAGGCCGGAATCCCTGATGGAGTGAACAGGTCATGTTTAGAGGAAATCAGGATCGATTAAGGAAGATGAAGCGTGAGGAACTTCTTGCGCTGATTCGTGATATGACAGTGGAGAATGCAGCGCTTGAGCAGAAGGTCGAGCAGCTGATGGCACAGCAGGAGCAGGAAGAAGCTGCCAGAGCATCGGCAGCAGCAGATGCAGATCTTTCATCGCGGGTGCAGACACTGGAACAGAATATGGATTCTCTGCGGCAGAATGTGGAGAAGATTCTGGCTGTGATGGAGAGTACACATGGAACAAAAGAATAATTACCGTCCGGATCTTGGAGAGATCGAAGCCGAGATGTCCAGACTGGAGCAGAAGCGTCGGGGAAACGGACATTTTCGTGTATTTCTGATTGCGTTTGCTCTGGCACTTGCACTCGGTTACTTTGTCGCACCGCGTTTTCTTAAGTTTCTGGCAGTCAGCGGCAACAGTATGGAATATACACTGCAGGCCGGTGACTATGTGCTGTGCGTGAAAACAAACCAGGTGAAGAAGGGCGACATTGTGGTCTTCCGAAGAAAAGGCGCGACACTTCTCAGAAGGGTGATTGCGATCGAGGGAGATCAGGTGACGGTTGAGGATGACGGAAGTGTTGAGGTAAACGGCGAACTTCTGCAGGAGGACTATATCTCAGATAAGGGTGCCGGAATCGGAGATGCGAAATATCCTTATTATATAGGAAAGAATGAGCTCTTCGTGATGGGGGATCATCGCGGTACGGCTGTAGACAGCCGTAACAGCACAATCGGAACCATTAAAACAGATGAGATTCAGGGATGTGTGAAACTGATCTTCTGGCCGGTTTACCGCATCCGCGTAGTTGAGTGACACAAGAGGTGCACACAGGAGGCAGCGTTGAAGAGAGTTTTAGGAAGATTTGTTCTGATTCTGCTCTTTCTGGTCGGTCTCGGAATTGCACTTTATCCGGTGATCAGCAATCAGTTTAATCTTTATCGTGCATCGAAGCTGATTTCTTATTACCAGAAGGAAACAGGAGAGATTCCTGCCGCTGATTACAGCGACATCTTGGAAGCATGCAGAGCGTATAACAATAAAGTCGGAAGTGCAGCGGTTGCAGATGCATTTTCCAATGAAGAGGGGGAAGCATCGGCCGAATACATGGCTCTGCTGAATATGGATGAGCAGGGGATGATGGGCACGATTGAAATACCCCGTATCGGCGTGAAAATTCCGATCTATCACACAACGAAGGATGAGGTGCTCCAGAACGGAGCCGGACATATGGAAGGAAGCTCGCTGCCTGTCGGCGGGGAGGATACGCACAGCGTGCTGGCTGCCCATAGAGGTCTGCCGAGTGCAAAGCTTTTTTCGGACCTTGATCAGGTTGAAGTGGGGGATTTCTTCTATATTAATGTACTGAACGAAACTCTGATCTATGAGGTGGAAGAGATACTGGTGGTCGAGCCGCAGGAAACGGGTTCACTTTCGATTCAGCGGGGACGTGATCTGGTAACGCTGGTAACCTGTACGCCTTACGCAATTAATACACATCGTCTGCTGGTAAGAGGAAAGCGAATCTTCCAGGAGGAGATTTCAAGAAGAACAGCTCTGCTGGATGATGCAGTGAAACTTCCGCAGTGGAAGGATCTGCTGCTTTATGCGGTGCCGCTCTTTGTTCTGCTTTATGTGATCGGCAGAATTGCCGAGTGGAGAAGAGGAGCGCGCATATCGAAAAAACTGAAGAACTGAAAAAGGAGGGAGGAATTATTGATGAAAAGGACTCTACGCATCGGAATGCTGCTTTCTGTGCTGCTTTTGCTTGTTGTCGGCGCGTGTGCCGTGAGGGCAGACGTGACGATTGATATGAGCAAAACCGGATCTATTACGGTCAAAATGAAGAAGAGCACGCAGCGTTCGGACTGGAAAGGATTGGAATATTCCCTCTACAGAATCGGAGATGTTCTGAATGAGCAGGGCGGCCTGGAATATGAACCGAGCGGAAGCTTTGCTTCTCTGCAGGTGGATCTGAACTACAGTTCTTCTGAGGAGGCAAAAGCGGCAGCGGCCACGGTGCAGAATTATATTAACCAGAATAAGATTCAACCGCTTCAGACAGAGGCTGCAGCTGCGGACGGAACAACCGTTTTCAGTAATCTGCCGGTTGGTGTGTATTTCGGATGTCTGTCAAAGGGAGAATATGTGGAGGTCACTCCGTTTATTATTCCGATTCCGAATTATGATGAGAAGACAAAGAGTCTGAATTACGATCCGGAGGTGG
>JAUNAG010000110.1 GCA_030527685.1 Lachnospiraceae bacterium
ATCAGCTGTTTCTTATTCTGCAATAACCGGATCTGTCCAACCGATCAGGTCAGCATCGTTATTCTCAATATTGGATGCATCAACTGCCAGAGACGGTGTCCAGATAACCTTCGGCATTGTCTGACCAAGCATGATACGTGTTGTAACTTCGCTTGCCATCATGCCTTCGTAATATGGGAACATGGAGATTGTAGCAGAAAGCTCACCATTCTTGATGGACTCATAAGCTTCATCTGTTCCGTCAGCACCGATTACGAAGATATCTTCGTTCAGTGTAAGTCCTGCTTCCTTAATTGCCTCAACTGCACCAAGAGCCATAACGTCGTTGTTGCAGAAGATAACCTTCAGATCATCATATGTCTTCAGGAATGTTGCGCAGACATCCTTAGCTGTATCACGATCCCAGTCAGCGTTCTGCTGATCAAGAACCTCAATCTCAGATCCTTCAAGACCTGCCTTGAAGCCTTCTGTTCTGTTCTTAACAACATCTGTACCTGCAAGACCCATGATAATAACGGCCTTGCCGGACTTTACATTGGCAGCTGCCCATTCACCTGCCTGAACACCTTCTTCATAGGAATTCGGACCGACAAACATATCTGCACCATTGAACTCGTTGTTGACTGCAATGCACGCAATGTCATCGTTGTGGGCATTCTCAACACCCTCTGTGCAGTTGGAAGTAGAAATCGGAGAAATCATGATGATATCAGCCTCGGATCGAATCTGATCCTTCATTATGGCAACCTGACCTTCTGTATCTGCCTCATTCAGTGCAGACTGAACGTCAATTGAAACACCTGCAAGTCCCTTCTCATTTAAGAATGTAACCATATCCTTATAGCCGTCTCTGAGGGCTGTCCAGTAGACATTGTCTTCTGTACGGATATTACCTGCAATGCTGAATTCCGCATCACTTGCCGGGATATCGCCGCAAAGCTCTCTCATCTCTTCAAATGTAATGGCACCCTCAACAGTCAGCGGATCGAATGCATCATTGGTATCACCCCATCCAACTGCAAACTGTGCCGGACAAACAGCATATACAGCAACAGATGCTGTAAGAGATACTGCCATTGCAGCTGTAAGCAGCATTGAAACGACTCTTTTGTTCATGTTTTTTTCCTCCTTGGATATATGTGATCTCAATTGGATACGTTATTTATTCAGCCGATTCGAAGTGCATCGGCCGGATTTTCATGAGTAATCCTCATGATTTCCTCTGCTGTAAATCCGTAAAGCTTCATTAACGGTATAAAGTGCGTCAGGATATAATCAATGCCAACCATGCTGCCGTAGCTCTTCATGCGGTCTGTTTCCGGATCGGTTGAAAGAAGAATCTGATTAAGGAAGTCTTTATCGATCATATGTCTCAGCATTCTGAGCTCTTCTTCATTATTATGGAACTGGAACAAGGTAATGGTGTCATACTCCATAAACACACCGGTTGATGCAATCTCCTCATGACGCTTCAGATCCTTTACCTGTCTGTCCACATGACACACCAGAACTTTTGATGGAGCCAATCCAATCTTTCCGCACAGCAGATCAATCATTCTAAGCTCATCTGCCCCATCGGTATGAACCATAATGGAAGCACCGCTCTGTTTAGCAGCACGACCTGCTGCTCTGAGGCATCTGACTGTCTCTTTATTCTCCAGTCCGTCTGCAAGAATCATTGCCTTAATAAGACCTGCTTTAACATCTGTACGAACTGTCGGGCGATAATAGGAACCACCCATAAACATTCCTTCTGTCACTTCTGAAGCAAACAGCTCTGCAAGCTCTTCCTCAGATGTTTCTCTGATCCAGTGATTCTCCGGATAAAACTTGGGAATATGGTAGCCTGTTGTCGCAATGATATTGACATCACTGAGCTTTGAAATATCCTGCAGTGCCAGAGCATCTCGTCCTGTTGCAAGAGGATTGGCATCCACAACGGTTCTTCCGCCGGCTTTTCTGTAAAGCTTCATTTCCTCCGCAGATTTTGGAAGATTATTCATACAGATCAGATCACAGATCAACTGATCAATCGTATTGACAATATAGACATGCTCATGCGGCTGGCAATGTCCTAAATCTTCCCGGCCGATTTCACCGGTTACTGTCAGAAAACGATCTTTGCTCATACTCAGCCTCCTGCTTTGAATTATATTTCAACAAATTCCAGAAGCTCTGTAATTTCTTTTCTCTTATATTTTATTTCAGCAGAAATATCTTTTCAACCACTAGTTTATTTTCGTTATTTTTGTTGATTATATCCTCTGTTTTTTGTGCATGATTACATACTATCACTTTTTTATGATAATAATTTAAATTTTTTTAAAAGTATAAAAGTGGAACGCTTGAAAAAAAATTCCAGTTTTTCTTTTAGATTCAGAAACAAAAAACAGGCAAAGAATCAACTGTTGTTCAGATTGATTCTTCGCCTGTCAGCAGACTGCTGCATCGCAGTCTCTTCGACTACCAATTATGTGATAAATATTTTATGCACTGAATTGCTACCGCATTGTGCTTATTATGCGTTGTAGTATTTCTCATCCTTCGGCAGGCAGATCTCCAGGATCAGTCCGACGACGAAAACGCCGGCAACCATATTTCCCTGGAAGATATTGCCGATAACCGGCGGAAGCTGATCAAAGAAGCCGCTGACCTGTGTCACGCCGACGCCGAGGCAGATGGATGTAGCTGCAATCAGTGTATTGCGGCTTGTAAGACCTGCCTTCTGCAGCATGGCAATACCGGATGTCAGGATGGAACCGAACATGATAACGGTGCAGCCGCCGAGTACGCAGTCCGGAAGCGTTGTAAAGAAAGCGCCGATCGGCGGGAACAGACCGCCGAGGATCATAGCCAGCGCACCGAACATGATGCAGAAGCGGTTGACAACCTTGGTCATGGAAACCAGACCGACATTCTGTGAGAAGGATGTAATCGGGGATACGCCGAAGACACCGCCGGAAACAGCTGACATAAAGCCGTCAACACAAAGAGATCCGGAGATTTCCTTTGCTGTGATATCTCTGCCGAGACCGCCTGTGCATACTGCAGAAGTATCGCCGATTGTCTCAACTGCAGAAACAACGAATACCAGGCAGAAAGAAAGAATGATGCCGATATCAAACTTCGGTGTAAATGCGAACATCTTCGGAACTGCGACAACGCCCAGCTCTCCGATGGTGTTCTTCATGGATGCAAAATCAACCATGCCGAAGAAGATCGATACAACGTAACCGACGATCATGCCGAACAGAACGTACATCTGCTTTGCAACGCCCTTCAGTAATACGTGAAATGCAAGTGCAGACGCAAGCGTAATGGTAGCAACCAGCAGGTTCTGCCAGGAACCAAGCGGATATTTGCCGGATGAACCGAAGGATGAAACACCGACGTTCAGAATGCTCATGCCGATGGCAATTACGACACAGGCTGAAAGCACCGGTGTAATGATGCGTCTCCAGTAGTTTGCTGTCAGACCGAGGATACCCTCAAAGCAGCCGCCGATGATAATACCGCCGATCATGTAGCCGTAATCTCTGGAAGCCGCTGCCAGGCAGGCTGCCAGGAAAGTAAAGCTGATGCCCATGACAACCGGCAGTCCCGAACCGATTCTCCAGACAGGGAAGAGCTGAATCATGGTACCGATTCCTGCAATCAGCATACAGTTCTGAATCAGTCTTGCCGTATCTACTGTGGAGAATACTTCTCCGTTATAAACCGCAACGCCGGCAATAATAATCAGCGGTGCGATATTTGCAACAAACATTGCCAGGACATGCTGCAGACCCAGCGGAACTGCATTGACGACCGGTACACGACCTTCGAGACGGTAAATGTTTTTGACATCAGCTGTAGAATTGGCGTTTTTCATAATTTTTCTCCTTTGATTTGAATTCGCACGACCTTGATTCCCAGGCAAGGGATGCGCGAGCCGCAGGTACGCAAAGGGTAGCAAAAGTTACCTGCCGGGTTATTGAGCTGCTTGTGACACGTGTTTTTTATTTTGCAAAATAAATTTCTGTAAGGTAAACATAGCTGATTTTTTGGTTGATTGCAACAATAATTTTTAGGTTAATGTTTTGTTTTTCGTTCATTATAGACAGTTTCTCTGTGATTCCGATGTAAGATTTCAACAAGGAAATTGTCTTTCAGCAGATACTCACAAAATTTTCGTTAGAAATACACAATTTTTGGCAGGTTGTTTTGGAGCATCCGTATTTCGCCTCTTCACAGAGCACTTTGGTATCACGGGAAAGCCGGCAGCATTTCCCCGGACACAAAAAAACCGCTCCCGCTGCCTCCGTGGCAGCAGAAACGGTCTGCATCATGTCTTACATATTCAATTGAGAAATGCTCTTTTATATGACCTCACCTGTGCAAAAATCAGATATCACCCAGGCACTGATCCAGTCTGTAGGTCAGCAGCTCCTCATCCATATTCTGGCCGATGAAGACCAGCTTGATCATACGATCACCGTATTTCGGATCCCACATCTTGCGGATCTGCGGATAGGTACTCAACATACGGTTCTGTGCCTCCTGCGGTGCGGCAGCAAGGAATTTTCCGGAAGGAGATTCTGTAATCTGACGTCCTGCCTGTTCAAACATGAAGGACATCGACGGCTCTTCCTGATACCAGACCATACCCTTGCATCGAATGACCGAGTGCGGCCAGTAATCACAGAGTTCTACCAGCTTCTGGTGTACGAACGGCTTTCTGCGATAGTAAACAAAGGTGCTGATGCCGTATTCCAGCTCCTCCTCGGATTCCTCCTCATTTTCCGGATGCTGAATCGCTTCCACCCAGCCTGCTGCGGACATGGATTTCTCCAGATTGAAGCGGTCTGTGATCAGAAGCTCGCGGAGATCCACATTTCCGTGGTCTGCTTCCACCATAACAGCTTCCTTCTGCAGTGTACGGACGATGGTCTTCAGCTCACGAAGTTCCGCTTCTTCGACAAGGTCCGTCTTGTTCAGAACAACGGTATTGCAGAATTCCAGCTGCTGAATCAGAAGGTTTTCAAGATCATCCTCTTCAATTGCATCACGCATCAGTCTTCTGCCGTTCTCAAACTCCTGCAGCATACGTGCGCAGTCCACGACTGCCACGATATTATCCAGCTTCATCGCAAGGCCGTCCTCTGTATTGGCCTCGCAGAGCATGGTAATGGTCTGTGCAATCGGAATCGGCTCGCAGATACCGGATGCCTCGATGATGATGTAACCGAACTTTCCGGATTCCGCAAGATCAGTCAGCTGCTTTGAGAGATCGTTCTTCAGTGTGCAGCAGATGCAGCCGTTTGAGAGCGGGATCAGGTTTTCGTCCTGCTGGGATACAGATCCTGTTCTCTCGATCAGCTCCGCATCGATATTGATTTCGCCGATATCATTGACAATAACAGCGGCACGGATTCCTTCTTCATTTGCAAGAATATGATTTAAAAGAGTCGTCTTGCCGGCACCGAGATAACCGGTGATCAGGCAGATTCTGACGGGTTCTTTCTGATTTGACATAGCTTTGCCTGTTCCTTTCTTATATATTGCAGCCTGCTTTCGCAAGCCCGTGACGTAAGTCACGAATTATAATTCTTTTCCCTGTGTCCTACAAGCATCCATTATACACGTTTTTGAAAATCCGACAATCCTGGCCGCACTGCTGCTGAAAAACCACTTCTCTCTTCGCGGAATTTTCGTGTAAAAGCCCGACTGCTCCGTGCATTGCGGAGCTTTTACGTTCATATTAGCAGGTGCATTTTTCATCTGACATTGTATAATAAATGGCATCGGTAAACGGCAAAGCATCACGCCCTTTACCTGATACCTTTATAAACACCCGTCAGAAGCTGCATATCCTGCGGCTTTTACAATAAAGAAAGGACTTTTATGGCTGACAGCAGATACACACCTCACGCCAAACTGGTCATCCGGGCCGATCATCGCGGCTTTTTCGGTCCCGGCATCGCGGAACTTCTCTCTCTGATTGAGCAGACCGGCTCTCTGAAAGATGCCTGCCGCGAGATGGGCATGTCCTACTCAAAGGGACGCACGATCTTAAGCCGCGCAGAATCCTGTCTCGACTATGCGCTGATCGAAAAGCAGCCGGGCGGTGTCGGCGGAGGCTCCACGCATCTGACTGAAGAGGGTGCTTCCCTTCTTCGCTGCTACCACGTCTGGGAAGAGGATCTTGCTTCCTATCTTCAGGAGTCCTTTCAGAAGCATATGGCCGATGCAGGTCTGACATAACGCCTCACATAAACAGGCAGTCTGCCATACGTTTCATTGATGGAAAATGCAGTCGACGTCATTTACTTATTCTCATTCACAATAAAGGATTTCCACATGAGTAACCTGATTTTCAGTCTCAACAGTACGCTTCCGATCTTTCTGGTCATGATGCTCGGTTTTGTCTTTCGAAAGACCGGCCGCATGAGCGAGAGCTTCGCAAGCGAGATGAACAGCTTTGTCTTCAAGATCGCACTGCCGGTCAACCTCTTTGTGCAGCTGCACGATGTTGCCTTTCAGGAAATCTGGGACAGCACCTATATTCTGTACTGCGTTCTGGTAACGATTGCAAGCGGCTTTATTGCCTGGCTGCTCTCCCACCTTCTGAAGGACAGAGCCGGCCGCGGAGAGTTCATCCAGGGCTCCTTCCGCAGCAGTGCTTCTCTGCTTGCTCTTTCTTATATTGAGATGATCTACGGCAGCTCCACAATCGGACCTCTGATGATTATCGGTTGTGTCCCTGCCTACAACATTATGGCTGTCATCGCCCTCTCCGGTGATGGATCCGGCAAAACCCGCCTCGACGCCGCCACGATCAAAAAGACTGTGATCGGCATCCTGAAAGTGCCGATTGTACAGGCTATCCTGCTGGGCTTTTTCTGGGCTCTTCTGAAGCTGCCCTTCCCGAAGATCCTGCTGACTACCAGCTCCTACATCGGCCGCCTGGCAAGTCCGCTCGGACTCCTTGCCATGGGAGCCCTGCTTGAGCTTGATTCTATTCAGGAAAAGCTGAAACCGGTCGCCGGCGCCACCTTCCTGAAGCTTCTGGGCTTTGCAGCCCTCTTCCTGCCCGTCGCGATCCTTCTTGGCTTCCGCGATGAAAAGCTCGTTGCCTCACTGGTTATGCTCGGATCCGCTTCCACCGTATCCGGCTATATCATGGCCGTCAACATGGGACACAAGGGCAGCATCGCCTCCGGTACCGTTGCCCTCTCAACGCTTCTGAGCTCCTTTTCCATGACATTCTGGATCTGGCTGCTGCGGACGATGGGGATGATCTGAAATAACTGAAAATATCGTTGCCTGTTTTATAGTTTTCAGTGTATAATTCTCGGACAACAACTGAATACTTAAAACGGAGGTGATGTGATGAAAAAACTGATCTGTCTTGCAGTGACACTATTCATGCTCTCAATCAGCACCTGCGTCTATGCGCAGGTCACCGTAACTCAGGAAGTCAATCTTCGCTCGGGCCCCGGTCTGAAATATGACATTGTCGATTCTGTGCCGGCCGGAACAGTCCTCCAGGACAACGACAGTATCATGGCTGATGAACGAAGCGTGTACTGGTACGCTGTAATCTACAAGGGACAGAGCTGCTGGGTTTCTTCTAAATTTTCCGAAATTACCGGAAGTGACTACGAAGCGCAGCCCCTGTCGGATGATACTCCCGAGACGCCCGCTTCAACAGAATCTTCCTCCGGAAGCTTCACCACAACCGCAGATGTCAATCTCCGCGAAGGTCCGGGCATCAGCTATGACATTCTCTCTTCCGTCAAGACCGGCACCTCTCTTAAGGGAACCGGCAGCAGCCAGACCGATGACCGCGGAGTCAAGTGGTATCAGGTTACTTACAACGGCACAAAGTGCTGGGTATCTTCAAAGTTCGTGACATCCAAGGGTACCGATACCGCTTCTGTCACACCTTCTTCAGGCGATCCGGAACTTGCATCCTATTGCAATAAGAGCCTGAAAAATGCAGCCGATGCAGTCGGCCTTTCGAACCGGGAAACCGTTTCAGGCGAATATTCGTATGCCTACTACGGCAAGCGTGTCATCCTCATGGGCAACAGCAACCTGTCCTATATCGAACTGATCGGACCGGGCTGCACCATCTACGGAGCAAAAGTCGGAATGAAGCATTTTGATGCTGCAAATGCATGCCTCAAGAAGGGGCTTCGCATGGTAAATCTCAGCAGTGAAAACTTCCTGCTGGAGCATTATGCAAGCGGCAGCAGCTCTCCGGACAGCTCCCTGCTGCTCTATTTTGATACAGACGGAACGGTCACTTCTATCACCTGGAATTCCTACTCATCATAATTACTCAGGAATCATTTCATTCTGAATAAATAGTTTCTGCAGACAAGGCCATCTGATCTCACGGATCGGATGGCCTTGTCTTATAGATTATCCAATTAATGGTTCTTTATTTTCCTCCTGCTAAAGCAGATCCGCTTTTATTGTTTTTCTTTGAACTCCTTCAAAAATACAATATAATATGGTTTATCAGGAGAATGTTCATGGCAAATTTATCAATAGAAGAAATCACTGAATATGTAAAACAGATTACGCAGCGCTATCATGTTGCACATCTCTATCTTTTCGGCTCCTATGCCACCGGTACGGCTATTGCCACCAGTGATATAGACTTTATTATTAAGGGCGGTGACTCCTTTCCCGCCATGATGGAAGAAATAGAAAATATTCCCACTCTGAAAAAAATAGATATCTTCCAATACGAGAATATTAATAATCGCCGATTGTAAAATGAAGTTGCACACTTAATACAAAAAATGATCCACA
>JAUNAG010000111.1 GCA_030527685.1 Lachnospiraceae bacterium
GATGTTATTATGGGAAGTGCCTCAAGGCATAAATTTCAAGTTGCCGTTACGTTCATAATGGTGCTGTTAACAGAGGACTCCTAACATGAAAACCGAAGGCAGGAGGAAGAAAGTTGAACATAGAAGTATATATCATTGAATGCATAATAATGTGTATCATTTTTGGAGTCTTTGTTTTCGGAATGCTGTTTATGAATCCTGTTTCCTTTATATCAGATTATCCACCGGAAATTCAGGCAAGATATTTTGAAACACAGGAGAAAGAGTATAAAAAAGAAAAGCTGACAGCTGTCATGATGGTCAAAAAGATTATAGCGCTAATTGTGTTTGTATTTGTATTTGCATGGATGGCACATATTGCAGGTGCAGATAACTTTGTAAGTGCATTAAGTATGACTTACGGCTATATGGTTATCATTGTTGCCTTCGATACATTTTTCTTAGACTGGGTTTTGTTTGCTAATATCAAAAAAATAAGGCTGCCCGGAACGGAAGATATGGAAAAGGAGTATCACCAAAAATGGTTCCATGTGAAGGCATGTTTTCCAATGATTCCTGTTTTTGTTGTTGGAGGCTTGCTTATAGCCGGAATTATGGTGTGGATTTGGTGAAAACTTTCAACTGTGATCATGGAAGCATTGAGGTCTAAGGTAATTATCAGGGAATGCAGGCGAAAGACTCAGTTTGACAGGAGGAACAAATAATGAAGCGACTGGAAGCAGTGATCATCGGCGCCGGTGTGGTCGGATGTGCCGTGGCCAGAGAACTGTCCCGTTATCAGATAAAAATCGGCGTTCTTGAAAAAGAGCTTGACGTGGCGTGCGGCAATTCAAGCCGGAACACCGGAATGCTTCATGCCGGTTTTACCTACAAGCCGGGAAGTCTGAAGGCGGAATGTGCGGTGGAGGGCAACCGGGAATTCGATCAGGTTGCGGAAGAACTGGATATTCCTTTTAAGAGAACCGGCAAGGTTGTCGTCGGTTTTACTGACCATGACATGGAAAATATTCTGAAATTCAAGGCAAACGGAGAGAAAAACGGTGTGCAGGGCCTGCGCATGATCGACAAGTCTGAGCTGAACCGTCTGGATGCCAATGCAGGCGGTGAGTTTGCCATGTATGTTCCCTCCTCCGGTATTCTGGATCCGATGCAGTATACCATTGCGCTTGCGGAAAATGCATGCCGGAACGGCGTCCGCTTCTTCTTTGGAGCCGGCGTCGAAAGTATTGAGAGAGCAGAAGACGAATATCTGATTAAAACAGCTGCCGGTGACTTCCTTGCGAAGTGGGTCATCAACTGTGCAGGCATGTATGCATCAGAAATTTCGGAGATGCTGGGCTATCCGAACTATCCGGTGAAGGGATTTAAGGGAGAATACTTTGTGCTTGATAAAAAGGCGGGAAGAAAGCTGACCATCCCTGTATATCCGGCACCGAACGATAAGGGCGGTTTCTCGGTTCATGCGACACCGACTGTGGACGGAAATGTGCTCGTCGGCCCGGATTCCTATGTGACAGAGGGCAGAGAGGATTATGCAGTTACAAAGGAGCATCTTGACGGTCTGATTCGTGACGGACAGAAGATGTTTAAAGAGATGAAGCGGGAATACTTCATTCGAAACTTTGCCGGCATCCGCTGGAAACGGTATGATCCGGAAACAGGTGAGATTCTTGATTTCCTTCTGGAAGCCGATCCGGAGAAGCCGCATACCGTCAATCTGGTTGGAATTGAGTCACCCGGCGTTACTTGTGCACTTCCTCTGGCGAGACGCGCCGTGAAGATTGTGGCAGAGCAGGAAGGCCTTGCAGAGAATCCGGACTTTAATCCCAGAAGAGAAGGAATTCACAAATTCCCGGAGATGAGCACAGAAGAGAAGAAAGCTGCCATTGAGAAAGATCCGGATTACGGAGAAATTGTATGCCGCTGTGAGACTGTGACGAAGGCAGAGATCCTGAAAGCAATTCACAATCCGCTGGGAGTCTGTACGGTTACAGGCATCAAGAACAGAACAAGAGCCACGATGGGACGGTGTCAGGGCGGCTATTGCCAGACCAGAATCACAAAGATGATCGAGGAAGAACTGGGCATCAGACCGGAGGATATCAGATATTCAAAGGCAGGCGGCTATATGTTTACCGGAAAGGTGAGGGAAGAGGCATGAGAGAAATCGATGTTGCGATTATCGGCGGCGGCCCGGCAGGACTTGCCGCAGCAGTGCGCCTCTATGATATGGGAATCAGAAATATCCTGATTCTGGAAAGAGAACATCAGCTTGGCGGCATCTTAAGACAGTGCATTCATGACGGCTTCGGACTTGCCAGATTCGGAGAAACTTTAAGCGGACCGGAGTATGCACAGCGTTTTATTGATGAGGTGCAGAAAAAAGAGATCGAGTATATGACCGATGTGACGGTCCTTTCGATTTCAGAGGATAAAAAGATTGTAGCTGCTTCGACAGCAGGCCTTGTGGAACTGCAGGCGAAGGCAGTCGTGCTCACAATGGGCTGCAGAGAGAGGACCAGAGGCGCGATCAGCATTCCGGGGCAGCGGCCGGCAGGTGTTTATACGGCCGGCGTAGCGCAGAGCTATATTAATCTTCAGAATAAGATGGTCGGCCGTGAAGTCGTGATACTCGGTTCCGGAGATATCGGCATGATCATGGCACGCAGAATGACGCTTGAAGGAGCTCATGTGCAGGCTGTTTTTGAAGTGCAGCCCTATGCCAGCGGTCTTCCGCGAAATATTGAGCAGTGCCTGCATGATTATGATATTCCGCTGTATCTCAGCCATACTGTTACCGAGATTAAGGGACGAGACAGACTGGAAGCCGTCGTTGTATCTCAGGTGGATGAAAATATGCAGCCGATTCCGGGAACTGAAAAGGAGTACCGCTGCGATACGCTGATTCTGTCTGTCGGTCTGATTCCGGAGAATGAGCTTTCTCTTGGGGCGGGCGTTGAACTGGATGCGAGAAGCAGAGGCGCCGTTGTCGATGAGTATCACCAGACGAGTGTTCCGGGCATCTTTGCGGCAGGCAATGTACTGCAGGTGCATGATCTTGTTGACTTTGTTTCCATGGAGGCAGAAAACCTTGCGGATTCCGTGGCAGCCTATATCAGGGAAGGCGGTCTGAAGCCGTGTACGCACGCAGTTGTGACAGACGGCAATGTGACGCACACGATTCCGCAGCGAATCAGCGGAGAATGTGATTTCAAGCTCTCCATGCGCGTCAGAAGACCGATGCGTGACTGCACAATCCGTCTCAGCCAGAATGGAGTGACCGTTTCCGAAAAGAAGATGAGGAAGGCACTGCCGGCTGAGATGATTCAGATTCCGGTGAAGGCAGAAAAGCTGGATCAGAACAGTGATCTGGAGGTGAGCGTCGTATGGTAAGAGAACTGACATGTATCATGTGTCCCATGGGCTGCGATTTGACAGCAGAGAAGGACGAGCGGGGCAATATCACAGTGACCGGTAATACCTGTCCGCGCGGCAGGGAATACGCGATGCAGGAGCTGACAGCCCCGATGCGCAATATTGCAACCTCCGTTCTTGTCGAAGGAGGAGAGCTCCCGCTGGCCAGTGTCCGTTTGGACGGTCCGATTCCGAGAGAACGGATCTTTGATGTGATGCAGGAGATCAAAGGCAGAAAGGTGAAGGCTCCGGTTCAGATCGGAGATGTTTTAATTGAAAATGTACTTGGCCTCGGCAGAAATGTTGTGATCACAAAAAATGTGGCGAAGAGAGGCCGGTAAGCATAATAATGAAAACCACTGTCAGAGAACGGTTGTAAATGTTAAAGACCGTACTTCTTTAAATCCACTTTCCCGTCTATGACTTCAATTCCGTCGGCTTCCAGTCTTTCCTGCTGGACATGGATGCCTCCGAATACAAAGGCTTCCGCAAGCTCGCCGGCTGCATTTACAACACGATAGCAGGGTGTACGATCCCCGTCCGGATTCTTATGCAGAGCATTACCGACAGCGCGCGCCATCTTCGGATTACCTGCCATTGCGGCAATCTGTCCGTAGGTGGCGACTTTTCCTTTGGGAATAGAGCGAACGGCCTGATAGATTCGTTTGGACGGCGTATCTGTGATCAGCTGATAACTCGCATCGATCAGGGAGAGGATGAGCTTCATTTCGACAGTACCGTCTGTCAGAACAGAGATCCAGTGTTTCTTACTCATGTGATAAGCCGGGAGGATTCCGCGAGCCTGTGTCAGGAAGATGACATCATCAGGAGCGGCCTTCACATTGACAAACGGTACGGTTTCTTTTTCGGGAAAACCGAGACTGCGGCCGGAAGCCTGCAGAAAGGCAGCAAACCATTTCTCTGAATCAGGATCCTTTAAGGTGATGCATTCGGGATACTTTCTCCAGGGACGCTCTATCAGGAAATCATATTTATTCTGCAGTTCTTCAATGATATCATCTGTCAGATCAGTCATAGTTTATATCCTTTTTCATTAACAAAACAGAAACATCAGACATCTTCAGTTTAGCATGAAAAACAGTGAGATGTCACAGTGCACTATACAGCCGGTAAAAACAAAGAGAAAACTGATGAAAACGGCAGAAAAGGATTGACTTCGGCGCTTTGCCGCGTTAAACTGTAACGGATTAATGCGAGAGAGAAACTTTCGCGAAAAAAGGAGCAGAGAACTATGTTTCTGAAAATTTCGTTACTTGTTATCTTCTTTGCCGTTATGATTGGCATCGGCGTTTACTGCCGCCGCAATTCCACAGACGTCAACGGCTTTGTTCTGGGCGGCCGCTCTGTCGGACCGTGGCTGACTGCATTTGCGTACGGTACTTCTTATTTCTCAGCCGTCATCTTCGTCGGCTATGCCGGCCAGTTCGGCTGGAAGTACGGTATTGCTGCCACATGGGCAGGTCTGGGCAATGCATTTATCGGATCTCTCCTTGCATGGGCAGTTCTCGGAAGACGTACCCGTATCATGACACAGCATCTTGATTCTGCTACCATGCCGGATTTCTTCGGAAAGCGTTTCGGAAACAGATCACTGAAGATTGCTGCATCCGTCATTACGTTCATCTTCCTGATCCCGTATACCGCTTCTCTGTACAACGGTCTTTCCCGTCTGTTCGGAATGGCATTCAGCATTGACTATTCTGTCTGCGTCATTGTTATGGCTGTCCTGACAGGTATCTATGTTGTTACCGGCGGTTATATGGCAACAGCAATTAACGACTTTATTCAGGGCTGTGTCATGCTTGTCGGTATCGTTGCCGTCATCCTGGCAGTCTTAAACAGCAAGGGCGGCTTCATGGCAGCCTATACAGGAATGGCTCAGATTACAGATCCGTCTGTAACAGATGTTCCGGGTATGTTCGCATCCTTCTTCGGACCGGATCCGCTGAACCTTCTCGGTGTCGTTATTCTGACTTCTCTCGGCACATGGGGACTTCCGCAGATGGTTCAGAAGTTCTATGCCATCAAGAGTGAGAAGGCAGTAGAGACAGGTACTGTTATTTCCACCTGCTTCGCTATTATCGTTGCAGGCGGCTGCTACTTCCTCGGCGGTTTCGGCAGACTGTTTGCCACAAATGAAGAAGTTGCTGCCAACGGTTTTGATTCCATCGTTCCGGCTATGCTTTCCGGACTTCCGGATATCCTGATTGCACTCGTTGTCATCCTGGTACTTTCCGCATCGATGTCTACACTGTCATCTCTGGTTCTGACCTCCAGCTCCACTATGACACTTGACCTGATCAAGGAAACAGTCAACAAGGATATGGACGAGAAGAAGCAGGTTACAGTCATGCGTGCACTGATCGTTGTATTCGTAGCAATTTCGGTTGTCATCGCACTGATTCAGTACAAGTCCAGCGTAACCTTCATCGCACAGCTGATGGGTGTTTCATGGGGCGCACTGGCAGGAGCTTTCCTTGCACCGTTCCTCTATGGTCTGTATTCAAAGAAGACAACAGCTGCAGCCTGCTGGGTCAGCTTCATCTTCTCAACAGTTGTGATGCTGCTGAACATCTTCATCCGTCCGTCTTTCCCGAAGCTTCTGCAGTCTCCGATTAACTGTGGTGCCTTCTGCATGATCGCAGGTCTGATCATTGTTCCGGTCGTGTCTCTGTTTACAAAGAAGCCGGATAAGCAGCTGGTAGACGATGCATTTGCATCTTATGAGAAGAAGGTACTTGTAGCTCAGAGAGAGGCTCTTTCAGATGATTGAGGCAAAAGCCTGATTCATAAATATCTCCTAAAAAGTTAAACTGCATGGAAAAGCTGCCGGTTCTGCTTAAGAGCGGCAGCTTTTCTATTGGAATGAGTATCTTCCGGATAGGAGCGAATGGTAAATTGTATAGGCCTGAATCATGAAAATGCTGTTATAATATTTGAAAAATGCAATGGAGTATATATAGATGGTCATAGATTTTCATACACATACATTTCCCGAAAAGATTGCAGACAGAGCACTTGAAAAGCTCCGTGCAGCTTCCCATATCAGAAGCTATGTGAGAGGAACACCGGAAGCGCTGCTGGAGGCGATGGACAGAAGCGGAGTGGATCTCTCCATTGTTCTTCCGGTTGCAACATCGGCACAGCAGGTGGAGCATATCAATGATGCATCTGCCCGACTGAATGAAGCTTTTGCACCGCAGGAGCTGAAAACTATTGGTGAAAAGGAAGCTGACAGACCGCAGCTGTTTTCTTTCGGTGCCATGCATCCGGATTATGACGGATGGAAGAGCGAGCTTGCGAGAATTAAGAACCTGGGACTTCGGGGAATCAAGCTGCATCCGATTTATCAGGGCGTGGATTTTGACGATCTTCGTTTCTTACGCATTCTGGACCGCTGTGCGGAACTGGGACTGCTTGTTGTGACGCATTCAGGCTATGATGTCGGCTTTCCGGGTGTTGTAAACTGCTCACCGACAATGGTAAAGAAGGCTGCGCAGACGATCGGTACGGGCAATGACGGCTATCAGCTGATTCTGGCGCATATGGGCGGCTGGAGATGCTGGGAGGAGGTCTGCGCGCTTCTTCCTGAGACGAACGTGATGCTTGATACAGCATTTTCACTGGATCACTTTGAACCGCTGCAGGACGGCTACTGGAAGCAGGGGGAGAACGGCATGCTGACAAAAGAGCAGTTTGTGGAGATGGTTCACTGCTTCGGAGCCGAGCGTTTTGTATTCGGAACGGACAGCCCCTGGAGTGCGGCAGAGAGGGAACTGGACTTTATCAGAGAGACAACTCTGACGGATGAAGAAAAGGAGAATATTCTCTGGAAGAATGCTGTACGAGTTCTCTGCGAAGAATAAGAATGTTCGAAATGTGAGAAGAGATCGCGTCTGGAGACAGGAGACAGTAATCGTTATGGAAATCAGAAAAGCAGTGCCGGCGGATCTGGAAAGAATTATGGAGATCTATGCCGGAGCAAGAACATTTATGGCGCAGCACGGAAATCCCGATCAGTGGGGACCGACCGGATGGCCTCCGGAGAACGTGATCCGGGATGATATTGAGCAGAAAAAATGCTATGTCTGCGAATGCGACGGAAGGATCGCGGGTGTTTTCTATTACAACGCAGGAGAAAGAATCGATCCGGCCTATGATCAGATTGACGGGCAATGGATAGGCAGCGACGATTACGGTGTCGTGCACCGCATTGCTTCCGACGGATCTGTCAGAGGAGTGGGTTCTTTCTGTATAAACTGGGCATATGAACAGTGCGGCCATCTGCGCATGGATACTCACGGCGATAATATTGTTATGCAGAATCTGCTGGCAAAGCTGGGATTTCAGAAGTGCGGCATCGTCTATGTGGCAGAGGACAATCATCCGCGGCTGGCATATGAAAAAGTCAGCATAACTTAAGAGGTTTTCGATCATATGCATTAGCACGTTGCGAGGTATTCTCTGGGGGAACGACCGTAGTACTCTTTGAAAGCTTTGTAAAAATTACTGCTGCTGCTGTACCCGAGAAGCTCGGCGATTTCGGCATTGGGAAGCGAAGTTCCTCTCATCAATGCAACGGCACGCACCATCCGCTGCTCCAGCAGGATTTCTGAAAATGTCCGGCCGAGTTCTTTTGCAAGAAGTCCGGACAGATAATTCGGATGATAGGAAAAATGTCCGGCGATATCCTGTAAGGAACAATGATCAAGATTTTCACCGATGTAATTGACAATCTGTTCTGCGAGAGACAGTTCTGCCTCCTGCGGAACAGATTTTTTATATTCTCTGGCAACCTCCATAAGAAGTGCGAGCGTCAGCGGACGCAGAACGGCCTGTGTATCCTCTTTCTGATGAGCGTATTCTACAATCATCAGCTCCAGCAGATTTCTTACGGAAAATGTATCCTCAAATTTCAGACGGATATATTCTTCGGAAAACTCATTGATCTGAGGATTCAGAAAGAACTCGAAGAGGTGCTTATCGGATGACAATACGTGGAAGAAGGTCTTGAAAAATGCTTCTGTCTGGATCAGCACACCGACAATGATTTTTTCTTCATCAGCGGAATCGTTGATGGAATATCCGGCATAAGGCTGTCCGATGTAGCATTCATTTTCATGGACGGTGATGCGGTTGTTATTTAAGCTGCTTAAGGCACTGTAGTCCCCCTGGTAAGCAAAATTGAAAAAGAAAAAGGCTCTTCAGGCATCACTGTGGGTAAGAAATGCCTGAATCTCCAGTAACT
>JAUNAG010000012.1 GCA_030527685.1 Lachnospiraceae bacterium
GCAGAGGAAGTTTCTGAGGAAGCTGCCGCAGAAGCAGTTCCGGCAGAGGAAGCGGCCGAAGAGACAGCAGAATAAAAGCCGGGAAGCTGCAAAAAGCAGCTGCATGTTCCGGGGATTATGCGGAATGGATTTCTGCATGTGAATCAGTATGAGTTAAGGGTCATGACGGTCTTCATAAAGGAGACAGCCATGACCTTTTTGTTTAGGGCTGCCGGACGGACGCTGCGGAACTTTTTATTGCATATGAGCCCTTCAAATGTTAAATTACTATTAATAGTTTTTAAGAATAGAGGCAGGGATTATGAAAAAGAAATTACACGTATGGCTTGCGCTGGTTCTGGCATTGCTGACCGTCGCACTGACACCGCTTACGGCAGCAGCTGATGTCGCCAGAGTATCGAAGATCGGTTCCGGAACGGTTGCAAACGGATATTATTATCTGATTCCGGCAAATGCATCAAATCGCGTTCTGTCGATTATGGGCGGCTCCAAATCGGGCGGTACAACGGCATGCACAGGTCCGTATGCTTATGCTGCAAGAAGAGTCTTCTATATCAAGAGCTCAACAGGCGGAACCTATACCATCAAGAATAAGAATTCCGGCATGTATCTGGAGGCAAAGAATAACACAACAAAGACCGGCGGCTACATTGTTCAGAACAAGTCCAATTCTCTGAACCGCCAGCGCTGGTACTTCGTTAAGAGCGGCAGTTATTATTACATCCAGTCCTCTATTTCCAAAAAGGTTATGGGTGTAACAGGCGGAAGCACCAAGGTTGCCGCCAGAGTCAATCTGCAGAATTACACTAAGGCATCCAAGCAGAAGTGGAAGCTGGTCAAGTACACAGCACCGATCGAGGGACAGAAGCGTCTTGTTTACAGCAAGACAGTCAACGGCAAGCGCACTCTGAAGACCTATCTGCAGAATGCAATGGTACCGTGCGGCAGAACGCTCTATATCTGGGGCGGCGGCTGGGGAGACAGTGATGCCTCCGTTATCGGTTATCAGAACAGCTGGAACTCATTTTTCCTGAAAAACGGTTCCGCTAATTATGACTACACGAAATTCCGTTATCAGTACGGAAAGGGTCTGGACTGCTCGGGCTTTGCAGCCTGGGTTCTGTACAACACGCTCTATACAACAAGCGGAGGAAACTGGCTGGTCTGGCAGTCTACGACAGTTGCCTCCAAGTATGCGGAAAAAGGCTGGGCAACACTGGCAAAGAATTCTGCTGATAAGAAATTCAAGCCGGGCGATGTTGTCAGTATGAACGGACATGTCTGGATCTCTCTCGGACAGTACAGTGACGGCTCCGTTCTTCTGGTTCACAGCTCACCGAAGGGTGTTCAGATCAGCGGAACAGCCGGCAAGGCAGCTACAAAGGCATCCTACTACATGAAGAAGTACTTCCCGGAATGGCCGTATCAGGCAAGAACCGTATCGAAGAGCTATCTGACCTATGTGGGAAAGGCCAGATGGAAGATCGGCACGACCGGAGCTATCATGAAGGATCCGGACGGTATCCAGAAGATGTCAGCTGACAAGGTCATGAAGCTTCTGTTTGGATCATAATACAGTCCGGAACAGATTCAAAACAGTTTAATGAAACAGCAGAAAATGAGCAGGTTCGATCTGGAGAAACGTCTCCGGATCGAACCTGTTTTGCTGTATCTGCGGTGCGCCTGCTACTTGCAGTGCCCTGTCAGAGATGATAACATTGTGAAAGGTTTGAGTATTATATAAAAAAGGCAGGAGAAAAAGCGGCATGAACAAGCGTGTATTAGCAGCGGCTCCGCTGATTGCGGCACTGCTTCTCGGAGGCTGCGGCGGCAGTGATCCGAATAAAATTCAGTATGGACTGATTACAGGACCGTCCGGTGTCAGCGGCGATGCCCTGACAGCCGTTTCAAGCGGTATGACAGCCGTATCAACAGAAAACGGAACCCGCACACAGACCTATATGGCGGCAGGCGAGAGTGCAGACGACTACAAGACGGTCTTTGCACAGGCGGCTGAGGAAGGTGTGGATTACGTACTCTGCGTCGGACCCGAGATGGAGATTCCGGTATACGAGGCACAGAGTGCAAACAAGAAATCCAAATACATCCTCTTTGACGGTGAACCGAGAAAATCCGCTGATGCGGGCTCTCTGATCAAGGACAATACCATGTGCATCACCTTTGATGAGGCATCCATGGGCTTTCTGGCAGGCGGTGCGGCAGTACGCGAAGGCCTCCGGAATATTGTGTTCATGACAGGAACGGAGACAAGCGAGGACAGCGCACAGTATCTGGCCGGCTTTATCAACGGCATCGGCTACGAATGCAGCGCACTGAATGTGGACGCTTCCACTGTCACGGTCGGAGTTGAATATGCGGGCACCGAGGCTATTTCTCCGATGCGCATGACGGATGCTTCCAGACTGTTTGCAGGCGGAACAGAGCTGATTGTGACAGATATTCCGGCATTCCTGAAGGCATTTACACTGGCTGCACAGGACGGAAACAAGCTGGGAACAGTGGGATTCAATGCAACGGAAAATGCATCTGTCCTCTTTTCCGCAACGGCTGATCTGGAGAAGAGTACAGCCTGGGTACTGAAAGAGGCAGGAAAGAAGAAGGGCTTTAAGGGCGGCGAGACGCTGAAGGCAGGAGCTGCACAGAACGGAATCCGTTTTGTATCTTCTTATACGAATATGAGTGTACTGACAACGACAGATGTAGAGAACATCCTGACCGCCATGTCAGACGGCACAGCCGTTGCCTTCGATGAGAGCGCAGGCGCAACAGAGACAGCAGCAGGCAGTCTGAAGGGACTTTTCGATTTCGGAAAAGCCGTCAATGTTGTCCGCGTAGAACCGACAGCACCGCAGAACGACGGAACAGAAGCTTCCGCAGAAACTGCGACAGCAGCTGCAGACTCCGGTGCAGAAGCAGCAGAAAATTAAACGAGGCAATAAATGCTGACAGATTACAGACTTTATAAAGAGGACGTCGCCTATACAGCGGCGCTGGAACTGCCGTGGGAAAAGCTGCAGGATCAGGTGTTTATGATTTCCGGTGCATCAGGACTGCTCGCAAGCTTTCTGATTGATGTGCTGATGGAGAAAAATCGCACAGAGCAGCTGAACTGCCGTCTGATCGCACTGGTCAGAGATGAGGAGAAAGCGAAGAAACGCTTTGCCGCTTATCTGGAAGATCCGTGCTTCTCTATTCATGCCTGTGATATTAATCGCAGGGAGACACTTCCGGAAGAGAAGCAGGTGGATTATATTCTGCATGCCGCAAGCAACACACATCCGGTAGCCTATGCGACAGATCCGATCGGAACGGTGACCACCAATATCATCGGAACAGACAATCTGCTCAACTTTGCAGCAGAACATGGATGCAGACGGTTTGCATTTGCCTCCTCCAACGAGATCTACGGCGAAAACCGCGGAGATGCGGAGCTTTTCGATGAGAAGTATTGCGGCTATATCGACAGCAATACGATGCGTGCCGGCTATCCGGAAAGCAAGCGCTGCGGCGAGGCATTATGCCAGGCGTATATTCGCCAGAAGGGACTGGACTGCGTGATTCCGCGCTTTACCAGATCCTACGGCCCGTCCATGCTGATGAGCGACACGAAGGCAATCTCACAGTTTATCCGAAAGGGAATTGCCGGTGAGGATATCGTACTGAAAAGTGCGGGAACACAGTATTACTCCTATACTTATGTTAGCGATGCCGTTGCAGGCTTCCTGACCGTACTGCTGAAAGGAGAATGCGGAGAGGCCTATAATATTGCAGATGTACGCTCTGATATCATGCTGAAGGATCTGGCAGCGGAGATTGCGGAGATTGCCGGGAAACAGGTCATCTTTGAGATTCCGGATGCAGTGGAGCAGGCCGGCTACAGCACGGCGACCAAGGCAAGACTGGATGGGACAAAGCTGCAGAAATTAGGCTGGAACGCACGCTATTCGATGCGTGAAGGTCTGGAAAGAACCATTACGACACTGCGGGAGATGGCGGAATAAGCATAGAGAACAGTGCCTTAAAAAAAATAAGAACTTACAGTAAAAGACCGATGCAGGACAGGGGAGTCCGCATCGGTCTTTTGAGATATAGAATTATCGACTATAATCGATAAAAAACAAAAGAAAAGAATTTCATCGACTATAATCGATAAAAATAAAAAGAAAGACATTTTCATCGATTATAATCGAAGAAAAGCAAAAAATGAATTGAATATCGAACGTGATAGAAGTAAAATTAATTTATCAAATGACGGGAGGTTCCAATATATGATGATCAAGAGAGAGATCTATATGACCAGGATACGTCCTTTTATCGGAAAGGATCTGATAAAGGTAATGACAGGAATCCGACGTGCCGGAAAATCTGTTATGTTGGAACTGATCAGGGAAGAACTGCTAAGTACAGGGGTAGATGCCCGTAATTTTATCTCGATAAACTTTGAAGATTTGCGTTATGCACATCTGTTGAATGCAATGGCTTTGCATAACGAAGTATTATCCAGAGCGGAACAGATAGAAGGAAAAGTATATCTGTTCTTTGATGAGATTCAGGAAGTGACGGACTGGGAAAAATGCATTAACTCTCTTAGGGTGTCATTAGACTGTGACATTTATATAACCGGATCAAATGCAAAATTGTTATCGGGAGAACTGGCAACCTATCTGGGTGGGAGATATGTTGAGTTTGTCATTTATCCTTTTTCCTTTGGAGAGTTTCGGGAATTATATCGTACTGTAAATCCGGCTGCCTCAGAGCAGCAGTGTTTTCAGAAGTATCTTCTGCAGGGAGGTATGCCGTATCTGGCTAACTTGTCTTATGAGGAAGAACCATCCCGACAGTATCTGGGGGATCTGTTTACTTCTGTGCAGCTGAAGGATATAGTAAAACGAAATAAGGTGCGTGATGTTGACCTGCTGGAGCGCATTCTCAATTACGTAATAGCGAATGTCGGAACTACATTTTCAGCATCCTCCATTGTCAGATTTTTAAAGAATGAGCACCGGTCAGTATCTGCGGATACGGTGCTGAATTATCTGAAATTCTGCTGTGATGCTTATCTGTTTTATCAGATAAAAAGAGAAGACCTGAGGGGCAAGCAGATTCTTGGATCAAATGAAAAATACTATCTTGCCGACCATGGTGTCAGGGAAGCTGTTTATGGCGGAAATATGCGTGATATCAATCTGATTCTTGAGAATATCGTTTGTATGGAAGCGATTCGACGCGGTTATGGGGTGACTGTGGGCAAGATCGGAGATCAGGAGGTTGACTTTGTCTGCAGCAGACGAGATGAAAAACTGTATATACAGGTGGCGTATCTTCTTGCCGATGAAAGTACAGTTGAAAGAGAGTTTGGTGTTTATGAAAAGATAAGAGATCATTTTCCGAAATATGTCGTTACGATGGACAATCTGGATATGAGCAGAAACGGAATCAGGCACAGAAATATTCAGGATTTTCTGATGGATGAAGAGTGGAACTGAACAGCTTAAAAAAACAGTCGGAGCAATTCAAAAGAGATGAATTGCTCCGACTGTTTCTTTAGAAAATGATTGTATCCGGTCTCTGTTAATATTCCACCTCAAACGGCAGCAGATCGAGGATATCCTTCTGCTTGTCGATGCCCGGATAGACTTCCTTCAGGCGAAGTCCCTTCGGAGTGAGCTCGAAGACACAGCGCTCTGTGACATACAGAACCCGCTGGCCGTTTGCCAGTGCCTGCTTGGCGGAGAAGCTGACGCTCTTGACCTGATTGACAAACTTCGGAACAGCGCCGTTTTCCAGGATGGAGACACTTTCCTTCTGGCGGGCGACCTTCAGACCCTTGGTATTGAAGGTCATGCAGAAGACGACGGTCGGTGTCTTCGCTGTGATATTGGCGAATCCGCCGATGCCGGCAAATGCACCCGGGCCGCGGTGGGAATTGACATTGCCGCGGCTGTCGACCTCGAGTGCACCCATAAAGCAGATATCAAGGCCTCCGTTGTCGTAGAGGTCAAACTGGTTGGCCATATCGATCATGCAGGTCGCACCGATCATGGCACCAAAGACCGTGCCGGATGCGGGGAAGCCTCCGATACCGCCGGACTCGACGGTCAGCGTGATGTTATCGAGAATGCCGGTTTTTCTGGCGTAGACAGAGACATTTTCCGGAATGCCGATGCCGATATTGACAATATCCTCCGGCTTCAGCTCCTTCGTTGCACGCTTGCCGATGATGCGGCCGGCGACATTGGTTTCCGGCTTTGTGGCGGTCTGGACCTCAAGCATCTCGTTCCAGTCCTGCCACTGGGAGTATGGAATCTCAAAGCTTCCGGTGAGGGATTCATAGGCTGCATGACGCGGCTTCGGCTTGACTTCGACGATGGCATCGACGAAGCAGCCCGGAATAATCGTGTTACGCGGACGTGCAGGCGTACTGACTACGCGGTCGACCTGTACGATGACCTTGCCGTGGTTTGCCTTGACGGCCTGGCAGATCGAGAGCGCATCGCCGGAGAGATACATATCATCGAAAGAGATATTGCCCTTCCGGTCGGCGGAGGTTCCTTTGATCAGCGCCACATTGATCTTCGGCAGTGTGTAATAGAGGAACTCTTCGCCGTCTACCTCAACGTGCTTGACGAGACTGTCATCTTTGGAAATGTCATTGATGCCGGGACCTTCCAGGTTCGGATCCACAAAGATGTCGAGACCGACCTTGGAGAGTGCGCCCGGAAGTCCGCCTGCCTGTGCGCGGATTGCATGAGAGATGCAGCCGAGCGGCAGGTTGTAGGCCTCAAAGCGATTCTCAAGGACGAGCTTTTTTGTGCTCAGCATGGCGCCGAAATGTCCGCAGATCAGCTTATCGACGGCACCGTCACGGATATAGCTCTCGGCACCGTCCTCCTCACTCCATGCGCCGAAACCGGCACTGGAGACGATGGTCAGATGCTTCGGAGCCTGTTCTCTGATATAGCGAAGGTAGATAGCTTCATGAAGCTCTACCGGATTTTCAATGCCGACAAAGGAATTAACGCACAGGACGTCGTTGTCTTTGATCAGTGCGGCAGCTTCCGCAGGGGTCATAAACTGGTACATATCGGTCGGTCCTCTCTTTTGTGACTCAAAGGATTCCGGAGCGGTTATGGCATCATCGAAATCCCAAACGAAAGGGGCTTGCAGACATCGTTGTGTCTGCATAATTCCTTCTATCATACACAGAAAACCTCAGGTTGAAAAGCATTCGATGCATTCTCGTGACTTAAGAACCGTGTGAGGCTTCACAGGCAGGCTTTTATTCTCGTTGTCTTCGACTGAATCATGTTGTCGGAAGCTTCAAAAACAGGTATGCTGTAGCTAAATAAAACATGAACTATGATTTCCGGGAGGACTGACAATTGCAGACTTATCTGACCGAAACGGCACAAAAGAAACATTATCTGGAGATACCGCGTCTTATATTTGACGTTATTTTTTTAATTCTGCTGCTGGCAACTACCTGGGAGCTTATCAAAGAAACGAATATCGGGGCTGCGGCCATGGGTGCTGTCTTCTCGGCTCTGCTGGGATGGAGGATTTATCGTATTCTGCAGAGAAGAAACTGGCGCATGAGTGCAGCCGCTGTTGACAGCGTGCTCCGTACATTTACCGAAGAAAAGGTGCCTGTTGACAGGCTGGAGTGTCTGCTTGTTAAGAGGGTGCCTGAAAAATCCATTCATGCCATGATCGAAAAAGGCTATCTGAAAAATGTCATGTATGACCGGAAGGAGAGATGCCTGCTGCTGCATCTGGCTCCCGGGATGCGCACGAGCGGAAAGCTGATCAGGGTTGTCTGCCCGAACTGCGGTGCGGTGAATCAGGTCCGTCAGGGCGAGCAGGCGCAGTGTGAATACTGTGACAGGCCGATTGCTGAGGAGCATGGTTTCTGATAGAATGAAAATAAGAGTTTTGAAGCGAAAAACTGCAAAAAAGGAGGTTTGACTGATGGGCTTATTCGGAAAACTGTTTGAGAAGAAAGAATGTGCGATCTGCGGCGGCGAGATCGGCATGCTTGGCAACCGCAAGCTTGAAGACGGCAATATGTGCAAGAATTGTGCGGCAAAGCTTTCTCCGTGGTTCAGCGAGCGCAAGAGCAGTACTGTTGCGGAGATTAAGGAACAGCTTGCTTATCGTGAAGAGAATCAGAAGGTGGTGGCAGCTTTCCATACAACCAGAACACTCGGCCGCGGCATGAAGGTGCTGCTGGACGAGGACAAGCGCCAGTTCATGATTACAAGAGCAAGAAATCTGGCTGAAGCCAATCCGGACGTACTGAACTTTGATCAGGTCACAGGCGTGGATTTTGATATCACCGAAAACCGTTCCGAGGACAAGCGCGACGATAAGGACGGCAAGAAGGTCAGCTACAATCCGAAGCGCTTCTTCTACAGCTATGATTTCAATGTAAAGCTTTTTGTCAATCACCCGTATTTCAATGAGATGCGCGTGCGCCTCAGTGATTCAAGCGTTAAGCTTGGAGATTCTGTTCCGGAGATCCGCAAGCCGGATCCGCGTATGAATCCGGACTACAGAGAGCTGGAAGACATGGGCAATGAGATCAAGGCAATCTTCCTCGGTGCCAGACAGCAGGCAAGAGAGGAAGCAATCGATGCAGCTGCACCGAAGGTTCCGATCAGATGCCCGTACTGCGGAGCAACGGCTCTTCCGGATGCCAACGGCTGCTGTGAGTTCTGCGGAGCTTCTCTGAAGGACTGAAAACACAGCGGGATTCAATTAAATCCGCATAGATGGACTGAGAATGAACGAACTGGAATTTGAAAACCAATATATGGCACATTTCAATGAGCAGCAGCGCACTGCCGTCAGAACGACGGAAGGAGCGGTGCTGCTTCTTGCTGTGCCCGGAAGCGGCAAGACGACAGTGCTGGTGACGCGTCTCGGCTATATGATCTATGTGCGCGGTCTGGATCCGCGGCACATTCTGAATCTGACCTATACGGTCTCCGCGGCCCGTGATATGACAAAGCGGTATCACAGGCTGTTCGCCGCACTCGAACCGAATCCGGACACAGGATACCCGGCGGATGCGGGATATGCAAACGGAACGGGGTATCCGGCAGATGCCGGATATGCAGGCGGAATGCGTTATCCCGGAAACGGCGTGGAATTCCGCACGATCAACGGCATCTGTGCAAAGATCATCCTTTATTATGGACGGCAGCTCGGACGCGAATCCTTCCGTCTCCTTGACAGCGAAAAGGAGAGGATGCAGCTGCTGGGAGCGCTGTACAGAGAACTCCTGCATGAATATGCGTCGGAATCGGACCTGCATCAGCTGTCCACCTACATCACCTATATTAAGAACATGATGCTGGGGGAAGAGGAGATTCTTGCACTGGAGAAGGAGGCCGGGTATCAGGTTTCTGTTCTCTACCGGCAGTACTGCGAAGCGCTGCGCGCGAGACGGCTGATGGACTATGACGACCAGCTGGTGTACGCCCTGCGGATTCTGCAGGGAAGCGAGAAAGTGCGGCGGCATTTTCAGGATCTTTACCGCTATATCTGCGTGGACGAGGCGCAGGATACATCGAAGATTCAGCACGAGATCATCAACCTGCTTGCCGGAGACAGCGGCAATCTCTTTATGGTCGGTGACGAGGATCAGAGCATCTACGGCTTCCGCGCGGCTTACCCGGATGCGCTGCTGCACTTTGAGACGGCACATCCCGGCGCAAAGGTGCTGCTGATGGAGGAGAATTTCCGCTCCACCGGCGCCATCGTGAAGGCGGCGTCCCGCTTTATCGAGAAGAACACGATGCGCCATGAGAAGAAGATGCACACGGCCAGGGACAAGGGCTCTGCGATCGGAGCGATAGCCGTAAGCAGCCGTCTTTCGGTTTACCGCTACCTGCTGAATGCGGCGAAGAAGCTGCCTGCGGATGAGACTACGGCGGTTCTGTTCCGTGACAACGAGAGCGCCATTCCGCTGATCGATCTGTTCGAGCGCAATGAGGTGCCGTGGCGCTTCCGCAATGCGGAGCTGTCCTTCTTCAGTCACCGCGTGGTGCGGGATGTGAGGGACATTCTGTCTTTTGCTCTGGAGCCGTCGGACACGGAGGTGTTTCTCAGGATCTATTATAAGCTGGCTGCATTTATCACAAAGGAACATGCGACAGAGGCCGCAGCGCTCGCGGAGAGACTTCGCGAGGAGGCAAGGCTGGAAAGTCTTGAGGAGGGAAATGCAGAGGCTCCGAAGCCTGTACCGGATCTCTTCGGCCTGGTACTGGCGCACTGCGAGCTTCCGGCAAAGACTGTGGAGAGCGTGAGTGCGATCCGCAGGCAGCTTCAGGAGATGCGTGAGGATACACCCGGAGACGCACTGAAGCGGATTACGGGATCGATTGGATATATGGAATATCTGGACCGCGCCGGAATCTCCGGAAAGAAGATCAGGATTCTGTATGCACTGGCAAGCCGGGAGCAGACCATTCAGAGTTTCTTAGGGAGACTGGAGGAGCTGGAGAGGGTGATTGCCGACGGCGGTCCGCGCAGGAATGTACAGGAGACAGCAGACAGTGGTCCGGATCGGCATGTACAGGAGACAGCCGACGGCGAGCTGCAGCGGACAGCGAAGGAAACAGCTGCAACGGCTTCTGCAGAAGAAACATATCGTGAAGAGGCTGTACGTGCAGAGAAAGAATCCGGCGTGGAAGACAGGAACTCCATGATTCTTTCGACGATTCATTCCAGCAAGGGTCTGGAATACGACACCGTTTATCTTCTAGATGTGGAGGATGGCATTTTTCCGGACAGTGTCCCGAATAATGCACGCTCTGCATCGAAGGAGGAGCTGGAGACCTATGAGGAAGAAAGGCGGATCTTTTATGTCGGCGTCACGAGAGCGAAAAAGCAGCTCTATGTATTCCGGCTGAAGGGAAAGGCAACCTTCCTGGATGACCTGCTGCTTGTTCCGGGGACGAATCAGGCAGGAGGTGCAGCATCCTATCGAGGCGGCAGCGGAATATACGGCAGTGCAGGGCCGGGCAGCCGGTACGGCGGGAGCGGCGCAGGGGCCGGGAGAGGACTGTATGGGGGAAGAAGCCGTGCGGGATATGACGGCAATCCATACGAAGAGAGGAACAGCGCGGAGTACGGAATCGGAAGAGCTGCGAAAAAGACGTTTTCCGAGAGTGCGTATCAGAAATTCGCGGAGGGACTCGATGTCGGTCTGGTGGTGCGTCACAAGAGCTTTGGCGATGGTGTGATTACAGGCATGGACGGAGAGCTTCTCGAGATCCGCTTCGGTGAGAAGACGAAAAAAATGAACAGCAGAATCCTTTTCGGAAGAGGACTTTTAAGCACAATTCCAAATTGAGCGGATGCAGCAAAGTTGGCTCTTGCATCCTGAAAAAAGCGTGCTAGAATGCTTCATGCGAGTCGGGGAGACCGGCATCGGATGATGCATTCCGGCACATATTTTTACAGAGTTTTTTATAGACAGGATGAAGAGTAATGACCAATAACATGACAAAGGGAAATCCGTTTTCCCTGATTTTTAAGTTCGCAATCCCGCTTTTACTGGGAAATCTGTTCCAACAGCTTTACAACATGGTGGACAGCGCGATCGTCGGACAGACGCTGGGACCGGATGCCCTCGGAAGCGTCGGTGCTTCTACCAGCGTGATCTTTCTGATCATCGGTTTCTGTATGGGTATGACCGGAGGTTTTGCGATTCCGGTGGCGCAGGCTTTCGGAGGCGGTAATGAGAGTATTCTCCGCAAGTATGTATATCATGCATATGTGCTGACAGGTGTGGCAGCGGTATTCTTTACCGTGCTGACGGCACTTTTATGTCCGCAGATTCTGCATATCCTGCATGTATCGGATTCACTTTACGATGATGCCTATGCGTATCTGATCGTGATCTTCCTCGGTATTCCGTTTACACTGCTTTACAATCTGTCTTCCGGCATGCTGCGTTCGGTAGGAGACAGCAGAACACCCTTCCTGTTTCTGGCGTGCTCTGCAATTCTCAATATCGGACTGGACTTTCTGTTCATCATGGGCTTCCACTGGGGCACAGGCGGAGCTGCTTTTGCGACAATCCTTTCACAGGGAGTCAGCGGTATTCTGTGTGTATTCGTGATCTATAAGAAATTTGAAATTCTGCATCCGCACAGAGAGGACCGCCGCTGGAGAGGACAGATTGCAGGCAACCTGATCAAGATGGGCGTTCCGATGGGACTGCAGTATTCCATTACCGCAATCGGAAGTATGACGCTGCAGAGTGCAAACAACGCGCTGGGACCGATGTACACGTCCGCACTTGCTGCTGCTCTGAAGATCAAGCAGCTGACGATGTGTCCGTTTGATGCACTCGCAACGGCGACAGCGACATTTGCAAGTCAGAATTACGGAGCAGGAAAGCTCGACAGAATCCGCAAGGGTGTGCTGATCGGTGTCGGCATGGGTGTAACCTACGGTATCGCTTCGGGTCTGCTCATGATTTTCTTCGGCCGGCCGATGTCGATGCTCTTTGTCAGCGCATCTCATGTGGATATTCTGGATGCCTCTGAGAAGAGCCTGTTCTATGCGGGCATCTTCTTCTGGACACTCGGTATCCTGAACGTCGTACGTCTGTGCGTGCAGGGAATCGGCTTCTCCGGAAGAGCGGTTTTCTCTGGTGTTACCGAGATGGTGACGAGAGTCGGAATGGCAACACTGCTGGTACCGCGTTTCGGTTTTACTGCAATCTGTATTACAGATCCGCTTGCCTGGATTACAGGTACGATCTACAGCGTAACTATGATGGTGATCTGTATGAAACAGGTCCAGAAGGCGAAAGAGCAGGGGCTCAGGCCGAATGTGCTGGAGTAAAGGGACAATTCTATGAAATACAACATCAATCCCCGTAACGGTGACCGTCTTTCTGTTCTCGGCTACGGCTGCATGCGTTTCGGCGGCGATCATATTGCCAGATCTTTTGCGGGAGGCTTTGATAAGAAGAAGGCAGAAGAGCTTCTGGTTTCTGCGGTAGAGCAGGGCGTGAATTATTTTGATACGGCCTATGTGTATTCAGGAAGTGAAGAGATCCTGGGCAGTACGCTGCAGAAGCACGGACTGCGCGAGAAGGTTTTCCTTGCGACAAAGCTGCCTCTGATGCTCTGCAGAAAGGCAGATGATCTGGATAAGTTTTTTGAGATTCAGCTGAAGAGACTGCAGACAGAATATATCGATTATTATCTGCTGCATATGCTGACGGATATGAAGACCTGGAACCGCCTGTGTGAGTGGGGGATACGTGAGTGGATCGCGAAGCTCAAAATAGAAGGACGCATCCGGAATATCGGTTTTTCCTTCCATGGGGCACAGCAGGAATTTCTGGACCTTCTGGATGCCTATGACTGGGATTTCTGTCAGATTCAGTACAACTACTCTGATGAGAATTATCAGGCGGGTGTAAAGGGATTGCGGGCAGCGGCTGCAAAGAACCTTCCGGTAATCATTATGGAACCGCTTCTTGGCGGCAAGCTGGCCAAAAATCTTCCTGAGGAAGCTGTAAAACGCTTTAAGGAAACAAGACCGGAGCTGTCGCCTGCAGCCTGGGGCTTCCGCTGGCTGTATAACCAGCCGGAGGTAACGGTGGTCTTAAGCGGCATGAATGAGCCGGAGCAGCTGGAGGACAATGTCCGTATCGCGGATACAGCCGGACACGGCATCCTGACAGAAGAAGAGATGGCTGCAATTGCAAATGTGAAGGCAGTTTTCGAACGTGTCTACAAGATCCATTGCACGGGCTGCCATTACTGTATGCCGTGCCCTGCAGGAGTGGATATTCCGTCCTGTTTCGCCGCCTATAACAGTCGTTTTTCGATCAGCAAGAGTCAGGGACTTTTCCAGTACACCATGAGCACCCTGATGAATGATAAGCCTGCCTATGCAAGTCTCTGCAGGAAGTGCGGTGCCTGTGAGCGGCATTGCCCGCAGAATATAAAGATCCGGAAAGAGCTGGAGGCAGTGAGCCGGGAATTCGAGGGAGTGCCCTTTAAGATAATGAAGAAGGTTGTTCCTCTGTTCATGAGAAAATCATGAATTATATTGAAAAGAAAGGCTAATAAAGCTATAATTTCTCGGCAGCATTATCCGGTCTGTACGACCTGAAGCAGGAGTAGAAGCAGTATGATTTATCTGGATTACGCAGCCAATCATCCGGTTGATCCGGCAGTTTTAGAGAGATTCTGTGCAGTGGAACGCAGCTTTCCGGGAAATCCGAATTCCCGTCATACAATGGGCCGTGCGGCCTGCGGGGAGATGGAGCGGATTACGGACTCAGTGGCAGAACTGCTCGGCGTGGATCCGAAATCAGTCATCTTTACTTCAGGGGCAACAGAAGCCAATAATCTGGCGATCAAGGGAATAGCGCGATCAACGCGTCACTGCGGCAGACATATCATCTCAACTCCGGTGGAGCACGCCTCCGCCAGTGCGAGTGTGACATGGCTGCAGGAGCAGGGCTATGAGGTGGATCTGCTTCCGCTCGGCCGTGACGGCAGAGTGGATCTGGAGGAGCTTGAATATCTGCTGCGCAAGGATACCGTTCTGGTAACGGTTCCTGCAGTGGACAGTGAGCTGGGAACCGTTCAGCCGGTGGCAGAGATCCGCAAACTTGTCAGCCGTTTTCCGAATTGTCATCTTCATGTCGATGCAACACAGGCGATCGGACGGATTCCGTTTGATTTCTCGCCTGCCGATACGGTCAGCTTCGCACCGCACAAGTTCGGCGGCCTGAATGGCTGCGGCGTGCTGGTGAAGCGTAAAGATCTGGTGATTGAGCCGCAGCTTCACGGCGGTGAGAGTACAACGATCTACCGAAGCGGCACCCCCGCTCTGGCGCTCGCAGCTTCTGTGGAAGCCGCATTGCGCCCGGCAGTTGAGCAGATGGAAGCACGCACAGCACATGTAACCGCATTGCGCCGGAAGCTGCAGCAGGGACTGGAAAAGTATCCGAATGTGCGGATTAATTCGCCTTCCGGAGCGGTTCCTCATATTCTCAACCTCAGTATCAAGGGGGTGAAGGGGGGAACGATGCAGCAGGTGCTGGATGAAAGAGGTATCTGCGTATCTGTAAAGTCCGCCTGCTCGGTGGAGGGAACTCCGTCCAGAGCTGTCTTTGCGGTCAGCAGAGACAGAAACAATGCCCGCAGCAGCTGGCGTATCAGTTTAAGCCATCTGACAACGGAGCAGGAGATCGAAGAGTTTTTGCGTCAATTTGACGCCTGCTATCAGGAACTGACAGGAGAACAGGTATGAAACGGCAGCTGGAACAGTGGCAGCTTATTGAACGCAGCCTTATAAAAAAATACCGCAAGGAAATATGGCTTCCCTTCGTGTATGCAGTCAAGCACTATGAGCTGATTCAGCCGGGTGATAAGATTGCAGTCTGCATTTCCGGAGGAAAGGATTCGATGATGATGGCGAAGCTCATGCAGCTTCTCCACAGACACAGCGATTTTCCGTTTGAGCTGGTCTATCTGGTCATGGATCCTGGCTATAACGAAATTAACCGCAAAAAGATTGAGAGCAATGCGGCGCTGATGAAGATTCCGGTCACGATTTTCGAGTCGGATATCTTCCAGATTGCCAATAACACAGATAAATCGCCCTGCTATCTCTGTGCCAGAATGCGCAGAGGAAGCCTCTACAACAAGGCTAAAGAGTTGGGCTGCAACAAGATTGCACTCGGCCATCACTTCAATGATGTCATTGAGACGACGGTCATGGGCATGTTCTATTCCTCTCAGCTGCAGGGCATGATGCCAAAGCTTCACAGCACGAATTTTGAGGGAATGGAACTCATCCGTCCGCTGTACTGTGTCCATGAGGAAGATATTCTGGCATGGAAGCGCTACAATGAGCTGGAGTTTATTCAGTGCGCCTGCCGATTTACAGAGAACTGCACAACGTGCGATAACGGCGGCGGCGGTTCCAAGCGGCAGGAAGTCAAGCTGCTGCTGAGAAGACTGAAGAGAGACAACCCGGATATCGAGAAGAGTATTTTCAACAGTATCCATGCAGTGAGTGTGGAAACACTGCCCGGCTATAAGCTGCACGGGGAAGCACATTCTTTCCTGGAGCATTATGACAGGCGGGCTCATCAGGAGGAGAATTAAATGCTGAATCAGTTCTCACGTTCACAGCTTCTGCTCGGCGCGGAAGGCATTCAGCACCTGCAGGATGCCAGAGTTCTGGTATTCGGAATCGGAGGCGTCGGCGGTTATGCAGTCGAGGCGCTGGCCCGTACAGGTGTCGGCCATTTTACGCTGGTGGATGATGACAAGGTCTGCCTGACCAATCTGAACCGCCAGATTATCGCAACAAGAAAGACAGTCGGAAAGTACAAGGTCGATGTCATGAAGGAGCGCATCCTCGACATCAATCCGAAGGCAGAAGCGGAGGAGCGCAAGTGCTTCTATCTGCCGGAGACAGCAGACGAATTCGACTTTACACAGTATGACTATATTATCGACGCGGTGGATACCGTCACAGCCAAGCTGGATATCATCAGCCGTGCGACAAAGCTGGGTATTCCGGTTATCAGCTCCATGGGTGCCGGCAACAAGCTGGATGCTTCCCGCTTCAAGGTCGCCGATATCTATGAGACCACAATCTGCCCGCTGGCACGCGTCATGCGCAGAGAGTGCCGGAAGCGCGGCATCGAGCACCTGAAGGTCGTGTTCTCGGATGAGCCGCCGACACGTCCGCTGGAGGATATGAGTATCAGCTGCCGCACACACTGCATCTGCCCGCCGGGAGCTGCACACAAGTGCACAGAGAGAAGAGACATCCCGGGAAGCCTTGCTTTTGTTCCGTCCGTGGCAGGTCTGATTCTGGCAGGCGAGGTCGTAAAGGATCTGGCACTGTAAATATCCGGAATATATTTATGTAAACTAAAGAAGCATCCTGAAGATGATTGCGAAAACAGTCATTTTCAGGATGCTTTTTTATGCAGCGCAGCACGTTTGGCGTCCTTTTTAACTGGACAGAGAGGACGGCTGCATTTACACTGAATGAATGATGCTTTGAGCTTTTACGGGAATGAAAGGAGGACGCTGCCTTTTTTCGTGACGGAAGTCATGGAATCCGGCAGCAGATGTTATGAAAATATGTGTCGCGGGAATCGGTGGTGTCGGCGGTTTTATCGCAGCGATGCTGAATCGGAAAGGGCCGGATCAGCTGACTCTGCTTGCCAGAGGGAAGAGAAAAGAGCACCTTCTGCAAAACGGACTGACTGTTCACAGTGAGATGCACGGAGAGTTAAAAAGCGGTGCGTTCCGCAAGGTGACAGACGGATCGGATGAGACAGAAGTGCAGGATCTGATCTTTGTCTGTGTAAAGAATTACTCGCTGGAGGAAGTCTGCGGACAGCTTCAGCCGATGGTCGGCGCAGAGACGATTCTGGTACCGGTGATGAACGGTGTCGAGGCGGGAAATGTACTGCGCGGCAGATTTCCGGAAGCGGCTGTCGCAGACGGTCTGATCTACTGCAACATTTCCGCAGAGCCGGACTTTTCTGTTGAGCAGCGCGGCAGCTATGTGCGTGTGTTCATCGGAAGCAGGACGAAGGATGCGCGTCATGAGGAGGCTGCGAAGAAAGCAGTGCAGATCCTGTTGGATGCAGAAATTGAGTGTCATTATTCTGCAGATATTGAAGCTGCTATCTGGAAAAAGTATATCCTGAACTGCGCTTACAATACGACCACAGCCAGATTTGGCATGACCTCAGGAGAACTCCGTCAGGATGAAGACAAGATTCGTGATTTTGAGCAGCTTCTGCAGGAGGCCTATGATGTGGCTGTAAAAGCAGGGGTAGCGGTTGCGAATACGGTTGTCGCAGAGCATAAGATCCTGCTGATGCAGAAACAGCCGGAGAATGCAACAAGCTCTCTTAAAGGCGATCTGTGGGCAGGCAGGACGATCGAACTGGATGCATTTACGGGAGCTCTTATCCGAAAGGCGGAAGAGGTCGGAGTGGACGTGCCGAAGACAAGAGAATACCATGAGGCGATTATGAAGCTCTATCGCGAGATACAGGCAGGACAGGACAAAAGGGAAGACTGAACTTAGGGCAGCGCTGCACTATGAAACAGGGAAACTACAGCAGCTGATGCAGTGACGAAAAGCCAGCGGAAGAGAGGAAACCATGGACTTACATTTAGACGGAAAGGTCGTTGTCATCACGGGCGGTTCACAGGGAATCGGCAAGGCGGCAGGACTTGCATTTGCCAAAGAGGGCTGTGTGGTCTGTGCCTGTGCCAGAAGACAGGAGCGTCTTGATCAGGCAAGGGAAGAATTTCAGGCACGCGGCTTTGAACTCTTTACACAGAAGACGGATGTAACAAAGCCGGAGGAGCTGGAGGCATTTGCAGATGCGGTTATGGAGAAATACGGCCGCATTGATATCTGGATCAACAATGCCGGAGTCAACCAGTATAAAAAGCTGCTGGATTATGACTATGAAGATCTGATGAGAATCATCAATACGAATCTGACCGCAGTCATCGTCGGCGGAAAAATTGCGGCAGAGAGGATGAAGGAGACAGGCGGAGGGGTGATTCTGAACTGCTCCTCCTTTGCGGCAGTGGCGCCGATGGCGGGAAAGGCACCTTATGCAGCCTGCAAGAGCGGTGTCCTGAGCCTGACCAGAACGATGGCAGCTGAATTTGCAGCCTATCACATCCGTGTCAATGCCTACATACCGGGCGGCGTCAATACAGAGATCAATAAGGCCAATGTAGAGCGCTACGGGGACAAGCTTCTGCAGGACATCCCGATGCAGCGCTTCGGCGAGCCGGAAGAAATCGCGCAGGCGATGATATTCCTGGCATCCGATGCGGCGGGCTATATCAACGGAACTGCGCTTGAAATCACAGGAGGCAAGAGATGTACACAGAATCCGCTGTTTTCCTATGAGGCGGATTGAAGAGAAGATATATGCGGAAAATGTCCGGGACTTTCAGAAGGTCCCGGATATTTTAAAATGAAAGATGTAACTATTGACATTACAACTATACGATGCTATAGTGATGCCTGAAAGATGTAATAAACGGCGTTACATACAGGAGGAGTTCTTATGACACAGGCTGAGAGACGGGTCTATCTGATTCAGTACCTCTTAAAAGAGAGCGTAGAATATGCCGATATGCAGGTTCCGAAGGATCCGGATGAGCAGAAGACGCTGCTGCGCGCACTGTTTAATATTCGTATGCCGCAGGCTGTGACCGATGAATTTCTCCGGATTCAGGATGCTTATCTGCAGGAGGAAAATGTTGAGAAGGGCATTACGGATTACCGGAATCTGACGCCTGTTTCAGACGGAATCTACCTCTGGCAGGGTGACATCAGCTCGCTGCGATGCGGTGCCATTGTCAATGCGGCGAATTCGCAGATGCTGGGATGCTTCCGTCCGAATCACAGCTGTATTGATAACTGTATTCATACCTTTGCCGGAATTCAGCTGCGCGCTGACTGTGCAAGAATCATGAAGCTGCAGGGACACGAGGAGGAGACCGGAAAGGCGAAGATCACCCCGGCGTATAATCTTCCGGCCGATTATGTCATTCACACAGTCGGTCCGATTGTGCAGGGACCGCTGACAAAGAGACATGAAGAACTTCTGGCTTCCTGCTATCGCTCCTGTCTGGAAGCAGCGGAGGAGAAGGGCCTTACATCGATTGCATTTTGCTGCATCTCCACCGGAGTATTCATGTTCCCGAATGAGAGAGCGGCGCAGATTGCTGTGGAGACAGTCCGGAAATACAGGGAGGAAACAGGCAGCCGCATGGATGTCATCTTCAATGTGTTCAAGGATCTGGATCTGGAGATTTATCAGAAGCTGCTGTCGAGATAAGAGGGAATCCGCACAGAAGGCAGAGTTAAGACAGCGTACATTTGAGAAATGTAACCGTAGAAATGACAGAAGAAGTGTGTTATCTTGGTCGCACAAGGGGGATTATACCGTGCAGATTTCAAGCAGATTTACGATCGCGATTCACCTCATGACGGCGATCGATACGTTTCAGAATGATTATAAAGTGACCAGTGACTTCCTGGCAGGAAGTATCAATGTGAATCCGGTTATTATCAGAAGAACCATGCAGGCTCTGAAAGGTGCCGGACTCATTGAAGTGAAGCGCGGTACGGGCGGCATGGCAATTGCGAGACCGCTCGACGAGATCACGCTGCTGGATATCTTTAATGCCGTGGAGCCGCTGGAGAACGGACAGCTTTTCCATTTCCATGAAAATCCGAATACAGCATGTCCTGTCGGCAGAAATATTCATGCAGGACTGGATGACAAGCTCTTTTCCATTCAGAATGCGATGGAAGAGAAGATGAAGAGCATTACACTGGAGGCAGTGATTAAAGACACACAGGCATTTATTGCAAAAGAGAAGTGATAAAATTGGACAGCGGACCCGGGATTCTAAAGAGAGAGAATCCCGGGTTTTTACTATCTTTCCTGCAAAGATAATTTCAATCATGAGCGAGAAAGATTTTTTTAAAAATTTAGATGTAACTGTTGACATTACAATAAATAGGATATATTATTCGTGTTGTAAGATGTAATAGCAAAGATTACAATGCAAACAGAGGTGTTGAGATATGGATCAGGCTGTAAAAGATTATTTAAAGATTCTGGTGGAGGATATTCATTCCACAACGATCGCAACAATTGATGAAAACGGAAGACCGCTTACCAGAGTCATTGACATGATGCTCTGGGATGAGAAAGGCGTCTATTTCCTGACTGCAAAGGGCAAGGCATTCTACGAACAGCTCATGGAACAGAAATATGTTTCTCTGTCTTCTGTTAAAGATAAGAGATCCATCTCTCTCAGAGGCAAAATTGAAAATATCGGCAGCGAGAAGCTGGACGAGATATTTGAAAAGAATACTTACATGAAGGGAATCTATCCGGGTGATTCCAGATCGGCTCTGGAGGTATTCAGACTTTATGAAGCAACCGGAGAGTTTTTTGATATCAGCGATCCGAAGCATGTCACCAGAGGCAGCATTATCATCGGAGAAGCAGAGCAGAAAAAGCAGGGCTATTATGTCGGAGATGCCTGCATCGGCTGTAAACTTTGCTACAGTGTATGTCCGCAGAAATGCATTGATATTACAAAGAAGCCGGTAGAGATTGATCAGAACCATTGCCTTCACTGCGGAAGATGTGCAGAAATCTGCCCGAAGCAGACGATTAAAAAGTTTTAATGGAAGAGTTAGCAGCAAACATTGCAATAAATGTACTGCATCAGGGACTGCCGATGTGCAGGTGCAGAGAGGAGAACAGGATGAGCACAGTAGCAGCAGCCAAAACAACAAAGTCAATGAGGACAAGAACCATCACGATGACCGCAATGCTGGCGGCGATCTCTTTTATTCTGGCATTTGCAGAGATTCCGGTTCCGTTTTCTCCGTCATTTGCAAGATTTGATTTATCTGACCTTCCGGCTCTGATCGGTGCGTTCGCTTACGGTCCGCTGGCAGGCGTTGGAGTAGAGCTGATCAAGAATATGCTTCAGCTTCTTTCTTCCTCGACAGGAGGCGTCGGTGAGCTGGCAAACTTCATCATGGGTGCTTCCTATGTGTTTACAGCCGGTTTCATCTATAAGATGAAGAAAACAAAGAAGAACGCATGGATTTCCTGCATGGCAGCAAGCGTTGTGATGGGAATCGTGGCAGCACTGGTTAATTACTATATCCTGCTTCCGCTGTTTGAGAATTTTATGCCGCTGGAGCAGCTGATTGCATCATTTGAGGCTTTCATTCCATTCATTCACAGCAAAGCGGATATCGTGCTGTATAACGCACTTCCGTTCAACCTGGTGAAGGGAGCGGGAATCGGTGTCATCACAATGCTCGTATATAAAAAGCTGACTCCGATTCTGAAGGGAAATTAACCGGCGGCAGATGGACCGGTCACGATAAAGGGAGATAACGAGATGTTTTTTATGAAAAAGAATGAACCTGCAAAGACAGCAGAGAATATAGAGAGACTTCGCAAAGAAATTGAGACAGCGGATGCCGTTTACATCGGTGCAGGAGCAGGCCTGTCAACAGCTGCCGGATTTACTTACAGCGGAGCACGCTTTGACCTTTATTTTTCGGATTTTGAAAAGAAGTATCGCATCAAGGATATGTATTCGGGAGGCTTCTTTCCGTTCCCGACGATGGAAGAATTCTGGGGCTGGTGGTCAAGAAATATTTATGTAAACCGATATATGGAGCCCGGAAGTACTGTTTATACAGATCTTTTCGAACTGGTAAAGGATAAGGATTACTTTGTTCTGACCACCAATGTGGATCATCAGTTTCAGAAGGCAGGATTTGATAAGAACCGTCTGTTTTACACACAGGGTGACTACGGGCTGTTGCAGTGCTCCGATCCGTGCCATCAGGAGACCTATGACAATGAGGAACAGGTCATCCGGATGCTTCTGGCAGAGGGCTTCCTGATTGAGAAGGATGGTGAGTATGTCATTGATCTGGAGCATAAGTCAGACTGGAAGATGGAGATTCCGACGGAGCTGATTCCCAGATGCCCGCACTGCGGAAAGCTGATGACCACAAATCTTCGCTGTGATGATACCTTCGTGCAGGACGAGGGATGGTATGCTGCAAACGATCGTTACAATGAGTTCAAAAAGAATCATGAAAATGTCAAGGCAGTATATCTGGAACTGGGTGTGGGCATGAATACCCCCGTCATCATCAAATATCCGTTCTGGAGAGCGACCTATTCCAACCCCAATGCATCTTATGTATGCATGAATTACGGAGAGGCATATGCGCCGACTGAGATCAGAGAGCGTTCTATCTGCCTGGACGGAGACATTAAGGAGATTCTGAAACAGTTATAAATAATTTTATATCGATATAATAGTGAATAGATCAGGAGCTTACGGCAGTAAGCTCCGTTTTTTTTATTTTAAAGTTTTTTATGTTAAAGTCCGGTTTCTGACCTCACGATGTTCTGAGTGCATACTGCTATGAAGAAATGGAAATGTACGAGAGCGAAAATAAGGAATATATTATGCGTATAAATTATGGAGGCATTTCTATGAAGCGATTATTGGCAGGATGTACATCCCTCATACTGTTAGCTGCGTTAATCGGTATCTATACGATTCAGTGCTATGGATCAAGCGTGAATCATAATGCAGCAGCTGCAAATGCAGCCGACGATCAAAGAATAAAAGGATTTGTGAATGATAATGTGCTTCAGTCGGATATAGGAGATATACATTTCAGCAGCTATATTCCGGAATCATATGATGGCTCAGAACCATACGCATTATTTATAACGATGCCGGGCTGGGAAGGGCTCTATTTTCAGGGCGTTGGCGCCAACATGGTGGAGGATTTTGGACCGGAATCTATTAAATACAATGAGAAGATGATTGTGATCTCAACACAGCTCGATGACTGGGGCGAAACTTCAGCATCTATGGTAATAGAGCTCACAGAATATTTCCTTAATACCTACAATATTGATTCGGATAAGGTATATCTGGAGGGATATTCCGGTGGTGGAGAAACAGGATCCATTGTGATGGGAAAAAGACCGGACCTTTATACAGCCTATCTGATGATCAGTTCAAAGTGGGATGGCGATCTGGAGGTACTTGCGGATTCCGGGACACCGGTATATATGGCGATCGGAGAAGCAGACAGCTACTATGGATCGGAGCCGTTGATAAGTGCATATGAAGAATTGCAGACGATATACAGGGAAAAAGGATTATCTGATGCGGAAATTCGCAAACTGGCAGTGCTGGATGTAAAAGATGCCGGTTATTTTTCTGAGAGAAATATTCGCGATCAGCATGCCGGCGGAGGATATTTTGCCTACGAAGAAGAAATAATGGGATGGCTGTTCGGAGAACATTAATCAAAAGGGGACAATTATATGGAGAAATGAAATCTGGGAAATGGATTGGAAGTAAGCGCGCTTGGACTGGGGTGCATGGGATTTTCTCATGGTTATGGTGCGGCAACGGATGAGAACGAGGCTGTTTCCAATATCAGAAAAGCATATGAAATGGGCTACACGTTATTCGATACCGCGGAGGTATACGGAACTGCGGAAGATCCCCACTGTAATGAGGTATTGGTTGGAAAAGCTCTTGATGATGTGCGGGATAAAGTGCAGATTGTGACAAAGTTTGGAATTTACTTTGATTACACAAGTGATGCGGTCAATAAACCGTTGATTACAGATGCAAGACCTGAAGAGATTCGAAAATCAGTTGAAGGTTTTCTGAAAAGACTCGGAACTGACCACATTGATTTATATTTCCAGCATCGCATGGATGCAAATACTGTCCCGGAAATTGTGGCAGAAGTTATGGCGGAATTGATCAGAGAAGGAAAAATTCTGCATTGGGGAATTTCAGAAGCGAATGAAGAATATCTGAGACGGGCAGATAAAGTGTGCAAGGTTACAGCAGTGGAAAATCGTTATTCCATGATGGCCAGACAGTATGAAGCTTTATTTCCGGTATTGGAAGAACTGAATGTAGGGCTGGTGGCATTTTCTCCTATGGCAAACGGACTGCTGACAGGAAAATACAACAAGGACAGCAGATTTGATCCAAAACTTGATTATAGAAGTAATATGCCGCAGTTCAGGCAGGAGGCCTATGAACAGAATGAAAATCTGCTTCGTGCTCTGGATGATATAGCAAAGGAACATCAGGCAACATCTGCTCAGATATCCCTTGCATGGATGATGTGCAGGAAGCCATGGATCGTGCCGATTCCGGGAACACGTAAGGTTAGCCGCATGGAAGAAAATGCAGAATCTGCGAATATTAAACTGAGTGCAGATGAGGTTGCAAAGCTGGATGACATGCTTGATACGATCGGGATGTCCGAAGTATTTGGCGGTTCGAAGATCAGATAATCAGGAGGTAAAAAAGAATGGGAAAGATTTTATTTATTAACGGAAGTCCGAATAAGAATGGAAATACTGCAAAACTGGCGAAGGAACTCTTAAAAGGGAAAGAATACAAGACCCTGAATCTGACAGAGTATAAGGTTTACAGTTACGGTCAGAAATTTGAGGATGATCAGTTTGAGGAAGTGCTTGCAGAAATGAAGAATGCAGATACGATTGTGATCGGCTCACCGCTGTACTGGCATAATATCTGCGGAGCAGTAAGAGATTTACTGGATCGTTTTTATGGTCCTGTGGAATACTACTCATTCGGAGGAACAAAGCTTGTTTTTCTGCTGCAGGGAGCAGCTCCGGAGAAGTGGATGCTTGAAGCCGGTGAGTATACGATGAGCCGTTATGCTGCACTCTATGGAATGGAATATGTCGGAATGGCAGCGAACTCAAAAGAAGCTGCAGCACTTGCGGATAGAATCTGACGAGCAGCATGCATCTCATGCATACAGGGATACGAAACGTGCATTGTACATTCTGATGCGGATTCAATAAGATAGAGCCACAGGGAAGTTAATGAAAAAGAAAACGGACTCAAGGAGGAAGCGAAATGTGGCGAAGGAGTAATCGGAATACAGGATGGAAGAAATCGTTTCTTGGCGTACTGGTATCTGCGAGCATGCTTTTTCAGATGCCGGCAGCTGTCATGGCGGAAAGCATCGCGGTTGAAAATGCAGCTGCAGTAAGCAGCGCTGCGGAGAGTGCACTTGACGCAGAAGAAGCTGTTGTGCACACAAATCACGGAGATTTAAGAGGCAGCTATGAAGACGGAATGTATCAGTTCCTCGGAGTAGAGTATGCCACTGCGAAAGAACGCTTTGTTCTCGCAGAGGAGCTTGAGGACTGGGAAGGCATCAAAGATGCGACTGAGTACGGTCCGATGTCTCCGCAGAGTGCGATGCTTGGCATGGGAGCCGGCTCTTATGAAGGAACCAGCAACAACAGCCAGAACATGAATATCTGGACACCGGGAATCAGAGACGGAAAGAAACGTGCTGTTATGGTCTGGCTTCATGGCGGCGGATTTTCATCCGGTACAGCAAACGGAGATGATTATAACGGTGCAGCACTGAGCTCTTACGGTGATGTTGTCGTTGTCGGTGTGAATCACAGACTCGGTCTGTCCGGTTTCCTGGATCTGTCAGATTATGGTGAAAAATATCAGTACTCTGGAAATGCAGGCCTCGATGATATCGTAAAGGCTCTGGAATGGATTCAGAATAACATCGAAGAGTTCGGTGGTAATCCGGAAAATGTTACTGTATTCGGACAGTCCGGCGGCGGTGCCAAGGTACTTGCTCTGATGACAACACCGAAGGCGAAAGGCTTATTCAGTAAGGGAATCGTACAGAGCGGTGCGACAGAAACGATGGGCGTTACATTCTCAGGCAGTGATGCAGGCAAGGCTGCGACAAAGAGAATTCTGGAGAAGCTTAATATTACAGAAGAGAATATCGAAGACCTTCAGACAATGGATCTGGCTGAGATTGAGTCAGCTTCAACGGAAGCTCTGCAGGAAACAGCAGAGGAATATAAGATTCCGGCACCGCTGACAGCAGGTTATGCAATGGAGTGGGGCCCCATCGTAGACGGTGACTATCTGCCGTCCAACCCGGTTACAGAGGATTCCTTCGCAGAAAGCGGTAAGGACATTCCGCTTCTGATCGGCAGCAACTTAAATGAATGGACGACCTTCATGGGCGGAAACAGCGATGTTTCAGATGAGGTAAAGACTGCATTTGAAACAGCTTATCCGGAAAAGGCAGAGAGAAGTGCAGGATATGTAGACACACTGATTCGTCTGCCGCTGCTGAAGATCATGTCCCACAAAGCAGATCAGGCAGGTGCGAACGTATATGCGTATGTATTTACCAAGGATGACGGTATGGGAGGCGCTTATCACGGTGCTGAGATTCCGTATGTCTTCCACCATGTAGACGGAACACTCGGAGATCAGATGACACAGGTATGGGTGAACTTCGCAAAGAACGGTGCGCCGTCAGCGGAAGGAATTCCGGAATGGGAAGCATATACAAGAGAGAACGGCGCAACAATGCTGCTGGATGATACATCGACACTTGTATACGGACACGACAAAGAGCTGATGAAGGCACTGGCACCGGATTATGAGTATTAAAAGCAGATGAAGGCATCGATAACGAATTACGAATACTAAAAAAGGAAGTGCAGAACGGATTGGTATCCGAACTGCACTTCCTTATCATTTGCGGGCAATTTAAGTCAGCGGAGCGACATCCTTGAAAAGCGCCTTGCCGGCTTTTTTATATTTGATATAGAAGATGACATTGACTTCGTCATCTGTCAGCGGAACCATTACGCGATGGTCACTTTCCGGGACATTGCCGGTCAGATTTGTCGCGAAGGAAGGCAGAGCGGAGGAGCGGCGAAGTTCGTCCAGCACTGCGAATTCATCCTGCATTAAGAACATGGAGTTTGGCATCTTGGCCTTGCAGATATCCAGCCAGAAGCCGACATCGCGATACTGCAGGATGCTCTGACCGTTCAGATCCGAAAGCGAAAGCTCATTTCTGGAAGCGAGCGGATGTGCGGGAGGAAGAGCAACATAGAGATCTTCCTCACAATATTCCACGGCAATGGTATCCTTATCAACCGTGGGATCATTCGTAATGATGATCTGATAGGTGCCGTCCTGCAGACCTTTTTCGAGTTTTTCGCCGGTCTCAAGTTCAGACTGAATCATCATCTCAGGATGTAGCCTTGAGATTTCCGGTGAGAGAAGCCACATAGGTGCCGGTGCAATGCTGCCGATGCTGATCGTGCGTCTTGCTTTTGCAGCACTTACGAGAGACTCCTTCATCTCATGGCTCAGTTCCAGAATTCTTTTTGCGTAGTCCAGAGCCTGCACTCCATCTTCATTAAAGGTCAGCTTATTCTTCTGACGCTCAAACAAGGTGACCTCCAGCTCTTCCTCCAGCCTCTGGATGGAGCGGCTGAGAGCAGGCTGGGAGATATTCAGATGCTCCGCAGCCTTTGAGAGTGTTTTATATTCATCAATAGCCAGAAGCTGTTCCAGCTGGTTTAATTCGAACAAAATACGATCCTCCCGGATTATTAGTATGCAATACCATTATAACCCGGGAGTAAACATTTATGTGTGATTTTTCAGTTATCTTTTTTCGATGGAGAACTTCATACCGTCACGTCTGTAGGAAAGACCTGTTCCTTCCAGCATACCGTTGACCCATGCGTCACGAATTTCATCGAAGAGAACCGGATCGGCACCGAACTGTGTGTAGTAGCTGCTGTGAAGATCGTTGATGCGTTCCCAGCAGAAAGAGTCGGAGATGCCGGGGACAACAGCATTTACATGATCACAGGGCATACCGTCCAGCAGAACGTTCTGTAAGTTCTGAAATGCGTCTTCCGGAGTGACGGCATCCAGTTTGTGAGCGGCGCCGGCTGTGTGAGCGGCAGCAAAGAGAGTCTGTCTGCTGTTCTCATCTGCAGCGAGACGGGAGACGGCGAGGGCGAGACGGTTTTCAACGCGTGTGACCTGGGTCTGCAGCCAGCCGTGGATGTTGCTCTCATCGATGATATCGCCGAGATCGCCTGCGGGCAGAGCACCGAACTCTGCGTCCAGCTGTGCGGCAATTGCGTCACGCTGCTCCGGGAATGCGGACAGCAGTGTTTCTGTCAGCTGATCCTGCAGCTGTACTTTGTTATAGAGCCAGAAATGGATCGGACCTAAGAATGCGCTCATGTATAATTTCTCCTTTAATCTTACTGTATATGTTGAAGTATAAAAGTGATCTGTGAATCGATGCTCTTAGTTTGCCACATCGAGAAGAGAAAGGGCGTTGCATGTGCAACAAACAGCAGATTATGAAAAACTTGATATCAATTCAGCAAAGTACTAACTTTGATAAAAGAATAGACAGTGAGCAGGGGATGCCTGCTTTATTATTTAATCCGATGTTAGACATAACTAATAATATGGAAAATACACATATAATAATTAAAAACAATTAATTATGTGGATAAGAGGTTGAAATTATGAAATACGGAAAGATGCCGAGAGCGATGTGGCTGCTGTTTCGGGGGAGCTTCGCAAGAGCAGCTAAGAGAGAACTGCATGTTGAGAACGGAAGAAGTCTGATGCGCGCGGCACATAAGGATTACAGAGAGATTCTTTCGGGAGTGGATGAGTTCGATCCGGACAGCCGGTTTGCGGTAAACATCATGAGCTGTGCCATGGTGATTGCGGTGCTGAAGAATCTGAAGAAGAAGCCGACCCTGGATGAGATGACGGCATTCTACAAGGCCGGAATGTGTGAGAACGTGTTCATGAAGGCATTCCTGAAAAAGGGAAGAAATTATACGCCGGAGGGGCAGGAGAAGCTTCGCCTGGACGCGGAAAAGAGCCTGAAGCGCACGAACCCTTATGACTGGAAATTCACGTATACGCCCGGTGAGACGCTGAATCAGTATACAGCGACATTTACGACATGTGGCATCTGCGTCTTAATGAAGGAATACGGTTTCTTCGAGTATGTTCCGGCTATGTGCAGACTTGATTATGATATGGCAGAGATGGGTGGATCCGTGTTCACCAGAGAGTATACACTTGCTTCGGGCGGTCCCTACTGCGACTGTCACTATGATCATAAAGAAATCTGATCAGGCAGATACTCCCGATCGGTTTTGGCCTTCCGGTGAGTCTTGCATTTCGAGCGGGAAAGAAATATTCTAAAGAATGCAGAAGGAGCAGAGTTTATTAAAACGGATAAGTGATAAAAGGAGCAGTATGCGCTTAGATAAATATCTCGCAGACATGGGAGTTGCAACCAGAAGTGAATTAAAGAAAGCAATCCGCAAGGGTGCAGCGGAGGTCAACGGTGCCGTGGCAAAGGATCCGGGCATGCAGGTTTCTGAAGCAGATGAGGTGACCTGGTTCGGAAAGAAGGTGGGCTACGCATCGGTGGTCTATTACATGCTGAATAAGCCGGCGGGTGTGATTTCGGCTACAGAAGACCGTCATCATCGCACCGTGCTGGATCTTGTATTCGAGTACGAAAAAAGCTGCGGCAGCATTTCCAGTCTGAAAAGAAAGGATCTTTTTCCTGTCGGTCGTCTGGATATCGACACGGAAGGTCTGCTGCTCATTACCAATGACGGTGCGCTGGCACATCAGCTGCTCTCGCCGAAGCATCATGTCGACAAGACATACTTCGTCCGTCTGGATAAGGCGGCCACGGAAGAGGACGTGCAGCTGTTCGCGAAGGGGTTTCGCGTCGATGATGAGCTGACGGCGATGCCTGCGAAGCTGGAGCTGCTGCCGGATCAGGAGGCGCGGATTACGATCCATGAGGGGAAGTTCCATCAGATCAAGCGGATGTTCCACGCCGTCGGAAAAGAGGTGCTTTATCTGAAGCGGCTCTCGATGGGACCGCTGGTGCTGGATGAAGCATTGGATTTGGGCAAATGTCGTCCGCTGACGGAAGCAGAAGTGGCTGCACTGAAAAAACAGGGTGAGTGATGTACGGACAGAGTGCGGTGTGAGGTAGATCGGACAGATCTCCTGCACCGCACTTTTTATGCGCTGATCCCCATGGAAGATTATGCTCTGAACGCATACTGCTATGAAGAATCGGACATGTACGATCCGTGAAAGTGAAGATATACTATGCATATAAATTATGGAGGTGACTTATATGAGACGATTATTGGCAGCAGGATTATGCGTCATCATGATTGCGGCACTTGCAGGCGGCTATATGGTTCGACGTTCGGATAAGGGATTTCATATATTAGCAGCGGATTCGATAAAAGCTGCAGATTCTGAGGAGACGGAGGAGAATACGGTGAATTTACAATCGGGACAAAAAGACGGAATAAACAGACTTCCGAAGGAACTGGCTGATATTCCGGCAGAATACTATAAAGAGATGGAAGACGGCGGCACTTTAGTCAACCTGAACTATAAAACATACGAGTCTTTCTCCTACGATAAAAAAAGTGAGGAGCTGGAAAAAAGAGCGGTCGTTTATCTTCCGGCAGGATATTCTGAAGACAAAAAATACAATGTGCTGTATCTGATGCACGGAGGCTGGAGTGATGAGACTGTTTATATGGGCTCACCGGAACGCGGTGCGAATGCATTCAAGCATATTCTGGATCACGGAATTGCCAATGGTGAGATCGACCCGCTGATTGTGGTTGCACCGACCTACAATAATACAAGCCCGGAGGACAGCGGTGATTACAGTCTTGCGATTCAGCTGACGGATCAGTATCACAACGAACTGATCAATGATCTGATTCCGGCAGTGGCACGTGAGTTCAGTACGTATGCAGAGAATGATTCTTATGAGGCCATTACTGCGTCCAGAGATCACCGGGCATTTGCAGGATTTTCGATGGGTTCCGTTCAGACATGGAGAACATTCCAGTATAATCTGGATGCGTTCCGCTATTTCATGCCGTCCAGCGGAAATGCAGGAAGCAGCGGAGAAGCTTATGCTGAGCTGGTTAGACGTCAGGGCTATACAGCGGATGATTTCTTTATCTTCGCAGCTTCGGGAACAGATGATTTCGCTTATCGTTCCTTTAAGTATCAGATTGAGGCAATGGCAGCCAATTCCATGTTTACCGTTGCGGATAATGAACAGGAAGGAAATCTCTACTTCCTGGAAAAGGAAGGATTTGAACATGACGGGATTGCAGCCATGACTTATTTCTATAATGGACTTAAGTGGTTATGGAAGGGACAGACTTCCGGGACAGAACAGCCGGAAAGCACAGAGGCTGCTGCGAAAATTACGGAGCAGTCTGAAAGCACAGAGACTGCAGCAGAGGTGACGGCAGAAGGGCAGTTTACGCGCTCTTCAACAGTGAATGATGTTATCTCTGATACAGCTTTCGGAGATTTTGGAAGATTGCTTTTTCCTGTTGATATTGCAGTCGACGGGAATGCCACACTGGAGGAAATCAGCAGCAGCGATACCTATGTGTGGTACAGCAATATTCAGCCGGATATGACCGTGGAAATCGTGAATGAGCTGAAGAAACAGGCGGATTCCGGAAAGCAGATCTTTTATCCGATCTACAGTGAGGAGGAGATGGCAGAAGATTCCTCCAGACAGAATACAGGGTTCTTTTTCTTCCGGGGAATACAGGGAGAGAAATTTGCGGTCATGAATGCAGGCGGCGGATTTATGTGTGTCGGGGCGATGCATGACAGCTTTCCCCATGCACTGGAAGCAAGCAAAAACGGCTACAAT
>JAUNAG010000112.1 GCA_030527685.1 Lachnospiraceae bacterium
CCGCACTTGCACATCAGGCATGCATAGTACATGTAATCCTTCTCCATCTGCTCCTTAGCCATCTCCGGGGTAACACCCTTCTTAGCACGAAGCTCAACAAACTTATCAATATATTTCTGCTTATTCGGATCGTTGTACGGATCAACAATAGTTGCACCTGTCAGATCATAGCCGGCACCGTTCTTCTCGATCTCTTCCGGTGTTCCGATCAGGACAAGGTTAGCAAGTCCTTCCTTCAGAATCTTCTCAGCTGCTTCAAAGGTGCGCTGATCCATAGATTCCGGAAGCACGATGGTCTTCTTGTCAGCCTTTGCTTTTGCTTTGATCTCATCAATAAATCCCATTCCTGTAAACTCCTTTCAATCTGCCTGCACACCTGAAAATCTGCATAGGCACCAGTTGTAAACTCATCTTATCTGATTATACTAAATCTCCGGGAAACGACAAGCGATTTTGACCCTTCAACCCCCGAAAATCCCCCCTGTATCTTATTTTATACAAGTACTCAGACCTTCACGACCGGTCTGGACAGCTCATTGCGTGCCGGAATCCCCGCCTGCATGGACCGAAGCGCCTCATAGAGGTTTGAAATCCGAAGTTCCTCCTCAAAAAGACGGCGTGCTTCCCCCTGCAGTCCGTCCCGTTCCGCCGGTGGATTCACCAGCACCGGAATATCGGCATTCAGCCTGATTGCGGCCAGACAGTCCGCCGCTTCTTTACGGAAGCCGAGCACCTGCACAAAGCCCGCATCCGTCCCGAAATCTCCTTTTCGGAAGCCGAGTGCGATATGAAGCAGTGCACGGCGCACATGCGCAAGCGGCAGATTCTTCGAGGCGCAGCTCTTCGCAAAACTCTCGAAGCCCTGAAAGTCATTTCTTTTTCTGATAAATGTTCCTGCCAGATCTTCCGTCACGTCTTCATACGCCGCCAGTTCCAATGCATTCCCGCAGGACCAGAGTCGTTCCACTAATATAGAAGCATATGCCTCTGCGGTCATAATGCCGTAGGTCTCGATTTCCTTCTGCAAAACCGGAAGGCTTTCGGACGGAATTCCGTTTGACGGCAGCAGGATGTTCTTTTTTTTCTTCTGATCCGCAGAATCACCTTCCTCCGCAGTGCCGGAAGAAATCCCTGTGTTTCCGGGATTCCTTCTCAGCTTCTCACGGATTGCCAGGGCCGACGGCATCTGCAGCGAGCTGTCCTGATCCAGATAGCCGGCTCCCTCACGGAGAATCGCCTTTGGCTTAATGGACGAATGCAGGCGCAGCAGTGCCTTCAGGTATTCAATTCCGAGGATATTATTCGGAGAGGAAAGCAGGTCCGCATATTCCGGAAGTGCCTGTGCCCGCGCCTTCGGGAAAGACATTCCTTCTTTTAAGCCGTTCCGAAGAGCTTCCCGGTAGAAAGGCGGCTCCTGCACCAGTATTTCCGCACAACGAAGAAGCGGTGCGGTATTCCCGCACTCGCTTCCGAAAATCAGTTCATCTATACAATGCAGGCTGTCCAGCATCCGGACCGCCTGAAAGGCAAAGGTTTCCGCCGATGCAGACGCATACCGTGACGGATAAGCCAGCACGACATCCGCTGCCCCGCTGCGCAGTGCCGCCTCCGCACGGGCATAACGCCCCATGCAGGCCGGCTCCCCGCGCTGCAGATAGTCGCAGCTCATGATCACGACAACTCTGTCCGCGCCTTCCTCTTTTGCCTTCTGCAGCAGATATTGATGTCCGTTATGAAACGGATTGAATTCTGCAATCACAGCAGCTGTTTTCATGTTTTTGTCCGTTTCGTTTTTTTCTGCCGGTTTTGACAGTTCTCACTTTAATCGTACGCAGTCCTGCAGATTCCGCCGATTAGTTCTTGAACGAATGAACCGGTGCCGGAATTCTGCCCGGACGGTTGATAAAGCGCTCGCAGCTGAAACCGTTGACCGGCATAATCGGTGCATGTCCCAGAAGACCGCCGAACTCTACATTATCGCCGACCTTCTTGCCCGGTGCCGGAATCAGTCTGACTGCTGTTGTCTTCTGGTTGATCATACCGAGAGCCATCTCATCTGCAATAATGCCGGAGATAGTTGCTGCGGATGTGTCACCCGGAATAGCAATCATATCGAGACCGACGGAGCAGACGCAGGTCATTGCTTCCAGCTTCTCCAGTGTCAGTGCACCGGCTTCCACTGCCTCGATCATACCCTGGTCCTCGCTGACCGGGATGAATGCGCCGGAAAGACCGCCGACATAAGAAGATGCCATCAGTCCGCCCTTCTTTACCTGGTCATTCAGAAGTGCCAGTGCTGCAGTTGTACCCGGTGCGCCGGCCTGTTCCAGACCGATTTCCTTTAAAATATCAGCGACGGAATCGCCGATAGCCGGTGTCGGTGCAAGAGAAAGATCGCAGATACCGAACGGAACTCCCAGTCTTCTGGATGCTTCCTGTGCAACCAGCTGACCGACTCTGGTGATCTTGAATGCAGTCTTCTTGATTGTCTCGCAGAGAACTTCAAAGCTCTCTCCCCTGCATTCCTCAACAGCGGACTTCACAACACCCGGTCCGGAGACGCCGACATTGATAACAGTATCCGGCTCTGTGACGCCGTGGAAGGCGCCTGCCATGAACGGGTTGTCATCCGGTGCATTGCAGAAGATCACGAGCTTTGCACAGCCGAGACCGTCGCGGTCTGCTGTGCGCTCTGCTGCTTCTTGTACCATCTGGCCCATCAGACGGACAGCATCCATATTGATACCCTGCTTGGTAGAGCCGACATTGATGGAGCTGCAGACGCGCTCTGTCACGGCAAGTGCTTCCGGAATGGAACGGATCAGCAGTTCATCCGCCGGTGTCATGCCCTTGGATACGAGAGCAGAATAACCGCCGATGAAGTTAACGCCGACCTTTACGGCACACTCATCCAGTGTCTTTGCGATTGTGACAAAATCTTCCGGTGTCTTGCAGGCACTGCCGCCGATCAGCGCAATCGGTGTGACACTGATTCGCTTATTGACGATCGGAATACCGAATTCCTCGGAGATCTTCTCACCTGTTGCAACCAGTTTTTCTGCCTTGCGGAGAATCTTCTCTTTGATCTTTTCGTTCAGTTTCTGCAGATCCGAATCGATGCAGTCCAGAAGGCTGATGCCCATTGTGATGGTTCTGACATCGAAGTTCTGCTTTTCGATCATCCGGTTTGTTTCGATGACTTCATTCAGATTAATCATAGCAGCCGCTCCCCTTCTATCAAACGCGATGCATCATGTCAAAGATTTCTTCACGCTGTACGTGAACAGTGACACCGATTTCCTCTCCGATCACTTTCAGATCGTTCTGGATTTCAGAAAACTTCTTTTCAGATGCAGCAGTATCTGTGATCATCATCATGTTGAAATAGCCGCCGGTGATTGTCTGGGAGATGTCCAGAATGTTGCATGTGTTTTCTGCAAGATAGGTGCAGACCTTTGCGATGATACCGACTGTATCCTTACCGACTACTGAGATAATTGCTTTCTGCATGATCGATTCCTCTTCATTTCTTGTTGCTGCTCCCGGATCTGTACGGATCGGTGAGCGTTTGATCTGTTGCATTTATATCCTTAAAAGATGACCGGTTCTGCCGGTCTGTCTCTATGGGCAATTGTAATTTTAAAGTCATCCGCCTTCCACGGATTGTCTCCGAGTGTGACCTCATCTCGCACGGTCTCATAGGCCAGTGCCTCGTAATTGTTCTCTCTGCTGAGATGGCCGAGGTAAATATTGCGGATTCCCTCGTGCAGCACACGTCCCAGGAGCTGTCCCGCTGTCTCATTGGAGAGATGTCCCTTCTCTCCCAGAATTCTGCGTTTCAGATAATAGGGATACGGGCCGGCCTCCAGCATATGCACATCGTGATTGGATTCAAGAAGCAGGACATCCAGTCCTGACAGATAGCGGATGGTCTGTTCATCATAGCAGCCCATATCCGTCGCCACTGCAGCACATTTTCCGTTATGAGAGATCCTGTAGCCGACCGGCTCTGCGGCATCATGTGAGATGGCAAACGGTTCAATTGTCAGATCTCCGATGGCAAACGGATGATCTGCCTCAATGACATGAAGCTGCTCCTCCGGTATCTTGCCGACCGTTGTCATCTTTCCCAGCGCACCGAGTGTGCCGCGTGTTCCGTAGATCGGAATGCCGTAGCGTCTTGCCAGAACACCGACGCCCTTAATATGATCGGAATGCTCGTGTGTCACAAGAATTCCGTCGATATCCCCTGTGCTCTGCTCGATCATGCCGAGTCCCTGTTCAATTCTTTTGCCGGATATACCGGCATCAATCAGAACGGAGGTTCCCGCGCTTCCCGCGTAGATACAGTTTCCGCTGCTGCCGCTTGCAATACTGCAGAATTTCATCTCTGCCCTTACTCCTCATGTCGTGATACTGATTTATTCAAAAACCGATCTGCTCACGGCAAATGCTGCTGCATGCTGTCGGTTTCCGATTCATACCGCCGCAAGTTCCGCCATCCGGCAGTCCACTGCCGCATGTGTCTCCTGCTCCGAACCGCTGTTGTCGATCGTAAAATCACAGCTGCTCCGGAAGGTTTCCTCCGAAAGCTGCGACGCCATCATGCCTGCGATCCGTTCTTTACTGTAGCCTCTGGAAGACTCCAGTCTGCTGTATCTTGTGGCGATATCGGCATAAATATACCATACTTCGCTGCAGATTGCATTGTATTTCTCTTCAAGCAGCAGCGCCGCCTCGATCACAAGATAACGGACACCTTCTTCTTCCGCTTCTTTTTGCAGTCGGATTGTTTCCGCTTTGACAGCCGGATGAATAAGTGCATCCAGCGCCTTTCTCTTTTCTTCATCCTGAAAGATGACGGCCGCAATCTTTGCGCGATCCAGCGTGCCGTCCTCCCGCACGATCTCCTGTCCGAAGATCCGTACCGTGTCCTCTACGCAGGCACCGCCCGGAAGCAGCAGTGCGCGGCTGACATCATCCAGCCGGATCACCCGTGCTCCGTACTTCTCTTCCAGATAGGACAGAACTGTTGACTTGCCGGAGCCCACGCCTCCGGTTACACCGATTGTATACGTTGCGTTTCGCCTCTTTTCTGTTTTCAGACAGCCGTCTGTATCATCTGTCCGGTTGTTTTTTATTTTGCCTGATACCGGTCTGTTCCGATCTGTCCGGCTGTTTTGTTATTTCGCCTGATACCAGTCTGTTCCGATATGGCAGTCTGTCTCAAGGCTGACACTTAAGGAAGCCGCAGCCGCCATCTCCTCTGTCAGAATCGTCTTTACCTGTTCTGCCAGTGCTTCCGGTGTCTCGATCAGAAGTTCATCGTGAATCTGCAGGATGAGTTTTGCCTCCGGAACCTCTGCCTTTAATCTTCTGTAAACCCGGTTCATTGCAATCTTCATGATATCGGCGGCAGATCCCTGAATCGGGCTGTTCATTGCCACACGCTCACCAAAACTTCTCTGCATGAAATTCTGAGAGCGAAGCTCCGGAACCGGTCTCCGTCTTCCGAAGATCGACACCGCATAGCCTGTCTCCTTTGCAGATGCAATCAGACCGTCCAGGAAGCTCTTGATCTTCGGATAGGCTGCAAAATACTGCTCGATATAGGCCTGCGCCTCTTTTCTCGTGATGGAAAGTCCCTGCGAAAGTCCGAAGGAACTGATGCCGTAGACAATACCGAAATTGACCGCCTTCGCATTTCTTCTCTCCGCATCCGTCACCTCATCAAACGGAATATGGAAAACCTGGGATGCCGTGATCCGGTGAATATCCTTCGCCTGTCTGTAGGCATCGATCAGCTGCTCATCCCCCGACATATGTGCCAGAATGCGAAGCTCGATCTGAGAATAATCCGCATCGACGAAGACATTTCCTTCCGCCGGATAGAAGCACTTGCGGATCAGACGTCCCAGTTCTTCTCGCATCGGAATATTCTGGAGGTTCGGCTCTGTACTGGAAAGTCGTCCTGTCGCCGTAATCGTCTGATTAAAGGTCGTGCGAATTCTGCTGTCCGGATCGATATACTCAGTCAGTCCGTCGGCATAGGTCGATTTCAGCTTGGAAAGTGTGCGGTAGCGCAGAATATCCGCCACAATCGGCTGCTCGGGAGCAAGCTTTTCCAGAACATCGGCCGCCGTGGAGAATCCTGTTTTCGTCTTCTTTCCGCCGGGCAGCTGCATTTTCTCAAAAAGAATCACGCCCAGCTGCTTCGGGCTGTTGATATTGAATTCCTCGCCTGCCGCCTCATAGATTCTTGCCGTGAGCTCTTCAATGCCGGATGCCAGGCTGTCGCCGTAGCGCTTCAGCTCCTCACGGCTGACCAGGATGCCCTCCTGTTCCATGGATGCCAGGACGTATGTCAGCGGCATCTCAATCTCGTTCATCAGGCGGTCCATCTCCTGCTCCTGCAGACGTTTCTTCAGAATGCCTGCAGAGCGCAGCGCTGTCTCAGCCTGTACGGTCAGATAGAGAACGATTTTTTCCTGAAAATGTTCGGGCTCTTTTTCTCTTATGTAAGCCGGGCCTTTCTTTCCGAAGATTTCTTCGGCAGAAGCCACGTTCCGCTGCAGACAGGAAACGGAAACAGCGTCGTAACTCCAGTCACTCTTCAGCGGATCCAGCAGATAGGACGCAAGAATGCAGTCGAACAGCTGTCCGTTCTCCGCAGCCGGCACGGCCTTCAGAATGTCCTTTGCCTGCATAACGGCAACCGGCTTTCCGCCTTCCAGAAGTGTCTTCAGGCCGGAACGAATCACCTCTCCGGTCAGGAAACCTTCCGGCAGCAGCACGACCGTCTCTTTCGGAATTGCTACCGCAGCCGCCAGCATTTCCCCCTTCTCTTCATAAAGAGAAACGGCAGTTTCCGGCTGTGCAGCCGCCTTGCGCATGAATTCATCGTACTCCGCAAAGTCTGTGATGATGCGGCTTTCAATCGTCTCCTGCTGCGGAGCTGTCTCCTTTTTCTCAAAGTGCTTCAGCAGAGAGCGGAAGCCTAAGCGGCGGTAATCCTCATACACCTTTTCATTGTAAATGTCACCGAGCCGGAAGCTTTCCGGATCGAAGCTCACCGGAACGTCTGTGCAGATCGTCACAAGCTTCAGGCTCAGCTGCAGATCTTCATAATGATCGCGGAAGGCTTCCATCGCCTTCTTCGGCTTCAGCTCCTCCGTGTGCGCATGGGCATTCTCAATAGAGCCGTAGCTCTCCATGATCTTCTGTGCCGTCTTCGGACCGACACCCGGAAGGCCCGGGATGTTGTCCGATGTATCGCCCATCATGGCTTTCAGTTCAATGAAGCCCGCCGGTGTCACACCGAATGCTTCTTTTACATCTGCAGGCGTATAGCGTTCGTAAACGGTCTGACCTGCTTTGGTCTTCGGGATCACAACGACGGTCTTATCTGATGCGATCTGCAGCAGATCGCGGTCTCCGGAGAGAATCACCGTATCAATTCCCTGCTCGCCGGCGCGGGATGCCAGGGTGCCGAGGATGTCGTCTGCCTCATAGCCTGCACAGGTCAGAGTCGGGATGGTCATATCCGTCAGGACCTGCCGGATCACCGGAACCTGCTCATGAAATTCTTCGGGGGCAGCACTGCGGTTGCCCTTGTATGCCTCGTACATCTTGTGGCGGAAGGTCGGCTCCGGAAGATCGAAGGCCACTGCCAGATAATCCGGCTTTTCCTCCTCCATGATTCTGCTCATGATGGAAAGAAAGCCGTACACGGCATTGGTATGCAGACCGTCCGGTGCTGTCATGCCCGGATTCATGCCGTAAAATGCTCTGAATAAGATACTGTATCCGTCTATCAGAAGAAGCTTGCTCATTACTGTTCACCGCCTTGTTCTACTGTAATTATCGGGAAAGAAAACAGGCTGTATGCCTGCTTTCACATTGTTGTTTTTATAATGGCAGGAGTGAGAAAAACTGATCTCTCAGAGTCGCCGCCGTCTCCGGAAGAAACTGAGGGAAGAATACCATCAGAATCAGCAGTACGATCGCAACTCCGAGTGCAATAATCAGCATCCACAGGAAAAATGAAAAAAGCTGATGTCTGCTGAGTTTGCGGTCACTTCGGTACAGTCGCTCCCGCAGCAGTTCCTTAATATCGAAAGACCGGTTGCTTTCATCGTCCAGATATTCCAGAGCATAGGTGATCATGAAGAAGGTCTCCAGCTCTTCCATGCAGCGCGGGCAGGATCTCACATGATTAAGAAAAGATGCACAATCGTGATCGTCCAGCTCGTCATCCAGAAACGGTGCGATCATCTTCTGTGCATTGCGGCAGTCCAGCCTCATCTGTTACCTCCGTCTTCCTGCTTCAGCCTGCGTTTTGCAGGCTTTGGTTCTAAAATATTAACCCCATCGTAATTTATGAGGCTACGGGGGTCAATCAAAAATTTCCCCAAAATTGCAATAACAAGTTGCACACTTTTGCTCCACACCACAC
>JAUNAG010000202.1 GCA_030527685.1 Lachnospiraceae bacterium
AATATGTACGTAACCCAAGGTCATGCCAAATCCCACAAGAAATGTGATTGAGGCGTTATTTATCCGGAATTCGGGGCACATGCAGTGAAACCTCAGATGGTAGCGGAAGAGAAAGCACCATATGGGAAACAGTGAGGACAATAACAGATATGAACGTACAGATTTTTGGAACGATAAAATGTTTTGATACGAAGAAAGCGCAGCGATATTTCAAGGAAAGAAATATCAAGGTGCAGTTCATTAACCTGAAGGAAAAAGCAATGAGCAAAGGTGAACTGACATCCGTGATACAGGCAGCAGGCGGCATTGATCAGCTGATCGATCCGAAAGCAAAAGATCAGGACACACTGGCACTGCTCAAACACATAGCGCAGGAAGATAAGTTCGACAAGCTGCTGGAGAATCAGCAGTTACTGCGCACACCTATTGTCCGCAATGGAAAGCAGGCAACTGTAGGTTATCAGCCGGACATCTGGAAGAATTGGAAGTGATTGATGCAGATGAGTGTGATATGCGCATCAATACAGAATTAAACTGATTCGAAGGGGAAATTTGGCAATAGATGACTTTTAATGAACTTTTGAAACCGTTTGGTGGTGGAGGACATGCAGCGGCAGTCGGACTTAGAGAACTGACGGATGATCCGTAGAAACTGCTTATCAGGAAATCACAGATCTGTACCGCGAGATTGGAAGAACATTCAGAAGCATAGGAGCACAAAGAGTCTATCTGATGCATTCAAGAACGGTCGCACACGAAGAACATGAAATGGAATTGGAAATTGTACTGGATACAGAAGAAGAGGCAGCCTCTTTCCTGGCAGAAGCAAAGAAACTCTGGCCATTCGTTTACATGAAGGTCAGACGTGTCACCGACGACATGAACCGGGACGAGGAACTGATGGAAGATGCAATTCAGATTTAGATAAAGTAACGAAAGAAATATAAAGGAATTAAATCATATGAAAACAAAGTACATGAGAACAAAATACATTCGTCTGATAATGATCGGTGCTTTACTGACCGTTTGCAACAATACGCAGATAACAGCGTATGCTGAACAAGCTGAGATATCTAATGAAAATATAGTGGTAAGTTATCTGGGACCGGAAGGTACTTATTCGTAGGAAGCCTGTATGAATTTTTTTGGAGATGAAGGAAATTATATCCCTTATACTACGGTAAGTGAGACGGTAGATGCATTGCTCGCAGGGAATAGTGATTATGCAGTGATCCCACAGGAGAATACCATCGGTGGTCCGGTAATTGACTATGTGGATACATTGATTTCTCAAAAAGATGTATCGATTGTCGGAGAGATAGAGCTTCCAATCAGACAGAATCTTCTTGGAATAGCAGGAACAGATCTATCTGATATCCAGACTGTTTATTCACATAAGCAGGGAATTCTCCAGGGAGCAAACTGGCTGCAGGAAAACATACCACAGGCAGAAGTTATTGAAGTATCCAGTACCGCGGAAGGTGCAAAAATGGTTTCGGAATCCCAGGACCCTTCGGAGGCAGCAATCGCATCAGCAGCATGTGTACCGGTATATCAGTTGGAGATGCTTGCAGAGAGCATTCAGGAAAACGATAATAATGTGACT
>JAUNAG010000113.1:0-7784 GCA_030527685.1 Lachnospiraceae bacterium
TTACAAGCCATGCCCATTCGCAGGCCTTACGGCCTGCTTCATGTCGGCTGTCGCCCGGGGATGCCGCGACTAAGCTGCAAGCCATGCCCATGATTGGCTTACAAGCCATGCCCATTCGCAGGCCTTACGGCCTGCTTCATGTCGGCTGTCGCCCGGGGATGCCGCGACTAAGCTGCAAGCCATGCCCATGATTGGCTTACAAGCCATGCCCATTCGCAGGCCTTACGGCCTGCTTCATGTCGGCTGTCGCCGTATGCAAATAAAAAAAACATGTCTGGCGGAAGTAAACTTCCTCAGACATGTTTTATTATTTGCGCATGGCTTGTAGCTTAGTCCATCTTGTCGACAGCGCTGGACATACGGGAGATCTTTCTAGCGTTTGTGTTCTTCTTGTAGATTCCCTTAGCTGTTGCTCTGCCCATTACACCCTGCAGGTTGCGAAGTGCTTCCTTAGCAGCTTCCTTGTTGCCTGCTTCGATAGCAGCGTCAACCTTCTTGATGGATGTCTTAACTTCAGACTTAGCAGCCTTGTTTCTAGCAGCTCTCTTAGCGTTTGTCAGAATTCTCTTCTTTGCAGACTTAATATTAGCCAAATCAGTTCTCCTCCGTGACTGTTCATAAACTATGATCTCCGGCTCCGTCTTTAGCCATAGAGACACGATTATGAGGCATGGGCGGAACACACAGCTGTTATTTTAGGATAGTATTGGTTGGAAGTCAAGGTGATTCTCGAAAGATTCTTATGATTTTTTTCATAATGCGGCTCTTTGTGTCCTGAACTGCACGAACTTCCTGATTATAACACATTTTTATCAAGATATAGCACTTTCTATTCGACTTTCACAGCAGTTATTGTGTCTGCACTGTTTTGGCGGTATGCTCGCACTACCCGCTGCCGGATCTTTATTTTCATGTCCTGAGAGCGTATTCCCGGGACGGAAAGGACTGTCCATGAGACGACGTCCCTGTGCTCTGTTCTGTCTGTTTCTGATCGTTCTGCTGGCCGTCCTTCTTCTGCTCGGAATTTCTCCCGAGCTCTCTCCTGCCGGCGATGAGGAACTGCGCGTGCTGCTGCAGACACCTCGTGAATTAACATTCACAGGCAAAGTCCGTGAATGTTCTGTCAGAGAAAGATCCTGTATTCTGATTCTGGACAGGGTTTCTTTATTCTGTGACGGCAGAAATCTGCCCGTCTCCTCGCTGAGAGTCCTGACCGGGAAGGAGAATCGCTTTCCTTCCGGTTATCTTCTGCAGATAAAAGGCTATCCGGAAAACATCCTTCCGCCGGAGAACCCGGGCCAGTTTGATGCCGCACTGTATGACCGTCTTCACGGCATCCGCTTTCAGATGCTCTATCCTTCTTCCGTTTCCGTTCTGCGAAGAACAGTAAATCCTGTCCGGGAAGCGATGTCTCTGCTTAAAACCCGTCTGAAGGAACGAATCCGGAGCTGTTATCCGGAGGACGTCTCCGGTCTTCTCTGTGCACTGCTTCTTGGCGACAAGACAGAACTTGATGACAATACCCGATCCCTGTGGCAGACAGGCGGTCTGATGCATATGCTGACGATCTCAGGTCTGCATCTGACCATTCTCGGCATGGGCATTTACCGGTTTTTCAGGAAAATGCATCTGTTTGCCGGACCTGCCGGCCTGCTGAGCAGCGCCCTGATGATTCTGTACACCTGTTTTACAGGAGCGGCTGTATCGACACTGCGTGCCCTCCTGATGTTTCTGATGGTCATCGCCGCAGAACAGTTCGGGCGAAGTTACGACACGATCACGGCTCTGAGCATCGCCGCTGTACTGCTTCTTCTCGATCATCCGGAATATCTGTGCTACGCCGGTTTTCAGTTCAGCTTCGGTGCCGTTTTCTCCCTCCTGCTGCTTCACAAAAGGAGCAGGCTGATGCAGAGCATCGGCTTATCCTTGTGCGTCCTGCCGATTCTGCTGTGGCATTATTACGAGCTGCCTCTTTTCAGTGTTCCGGTCAACCTTCTCTTCGTTCCCTTTCTCCCGGTTCTTCTGGGCTTCGGCATCCTGGGTACTGCGGCAGGTCCCGCTGTTCCGCTTCTGACGAAACCTGCTGTCTGGCTGATCCGTTCCGCCGCCTTTCTCCTCACAGAAATCCGAAAGCTTCCTGTCTGTTCTCTGATTCCCGGAAAGCCATCCGTACCGCAGTGTATTCTGTACTACTGCCTGCTTGCCCTTTTTTTATTTGCCGGAAACAGACTGCGGCTCTATAAAAAACGTTTTCTCCTTCTGCCCTGTATCCCGCTGCTCGTGCTGCTTCTTACTTTTCATCCCCGAAACAGCCTCCGGCTGCTTTTTCAGTCTGTCGGACAGGGAGACAGCATTCTTGCGGAACTTCCGGACGGCAGCAGCCTGCTGATTGACGGCGGTTCCTCATCGATCAGTTCTGTGGCTCAGTATCGTCTGCTGCCATGCATTAAAAGCGAAGGCATCTCTGTGCTGGATTACCTCTTCGTGACACATCTGGATGCGGATCATGTCAACGGCATCACTGAACTGCTTCAGAAGATAGAGACGAGGCAGACAGCTGTCCGGGTCAGGGCACTCGTCCTTCCTTATCTCAGAGACAGAACAGATCCGGCGCTGCAGGCTCTCACCGTTCAGGCAGAGAGATGCGGGATCCGGATCCTGACCGTTTCAAAAGGAGACAGTCTGACCATCGGTGATGTCCGGCTTGAAGTGCTGAATCCGGATCCCGCAAAAGAGACTGTACCGGCAGACAGTAATGCACAGTGCATCGTGCTCGCCCTGCGTTACAGAGAATTTGACGCTCTTCTGACCGGCGATGTCTGCGGGCAGGGTGAGGCGCAGCTCCTTGCCTCACTGGAAAAGAAGCACCGGACATTTGAATGTCTGAAGGTGGCGCATCACGGTTCCCGCTATTCGACACCGGCTGAACTTCTGTCCGTCATTCGTCCGCAGGTCAGCATCATCTCCTGCGGAAGGGATAATACCTACGGACATCCGCATGACACTCTGCTGAAACGTCTGGCTGATGCCGGAACAGCCGTTCTCAGGACAGACCGGGACGGAGCTCTCACGATTGAAACAGACGGATATCTGTATCGTGTGACCCGTTTTCTGGATAAGACCTTCTTCCGGATGAACTGTCGTTCCTGAAGACAAAGTACGCAGACAAACTGGCAGTTCTCCCTCCCCCCTGCACAAAAAAAAGCAGCCTTATTACAGCAATTTCTGCAACAAGACTGCATTTCTGTATTTCTGATAAGCCTGTTATACGGACTTCATACTGATTTTTTTAATGACCGGCGAAGATCTGTGACATCGGTGATGTCTATTGAATGTTTATCTGTCCCGGAACAGACTTCCCGCAAGCAGCGGAGCTGCCAGCAGCATGGGATACAGATAACGAAGAAGCGCCATCGGTCCCAGCAGACAGGTTCCGAAATACAGACCCGGAAGAAGAATTGTCAGCAGGACATCTCTCTTTTTCCGAACCAGTCCGAAAACAGTCAGGAAGCACAGAATCCAGGTTGTCCAGGACGCGGAAAAGATGCCCGCAATCAGACGATATATAATTCCCTCCTGTTCTACTACCGTCTTAAACAGGTAATTGTAGTAGGGAATCAGCTTGCTCCGTCTCTGAATGCGGAAGAAATAATACTGATCCGAAAAAGAAAATGTCATGGACAGAAAACGATAGCGGTTCAGGCTCATCCTCCAGTAAGGAACGATCAGACCGCCAAGAGCCTTCAGATAATGTGCCGGATGATGCAGGCCGACCTGCAGATAGAGCCGTACATTTGCAGCCGCATCCGCTAAAAATGCCTCCGTATCGAAACGGCTTTTCACAGGATCCGCCGTATCGGCTTCATAGGAACGAATGGCATCTTCGGAGAGGAAGGTTTCCAGCTGCTGCAGTTCTTCTTCGCTCATCGTGTCTTCTGTGCCTTCCAGATCAAGCTTAGCCGTGTAGGCCAGCTGGTTCATCGGCACACTGAGCATCTCACGGGGATTACCGCCCGGAATCTGAAGGACATTGGCAACAAATTTGCCTGTTCCGAAGACGGAGAGGCAGACAAGCCCCATGATAATAAGAGCCTGACGTATCTCTTTTTGATGCAGATGTTTTCTGTCAGAAAGAAGCAGAAGAATCAGAGCAGCCAGCATGATATAGATTCCCTGATTCCGCATCATACAGGCGAGATAACCGTCCAGAAACAGCAGGACTGCAGAAAAGACAGATCGTCCTCTTCCTTTCTGCGTCTCTTCCATCCTGTCTGCCAGAGCATCCAGAAAACGGACCATGAAACAGACGAAAAAGGCGCCGAAGACAACATCCTTCGTTGCTGCAAATGTCAGAACCTGAATATTAGGATTGCAGGCCGTCCATAAAAACAGAACAAGCAGCAGAACATTCGGTATCTTTTTTGTTCTGTGAAGGAAAGAGAAGCTTTTTGCAAGAGCCCAGGCAGAAAGCAGTCCCTGAAGTGCAGAATAGATAGCAAGACCGTCGTTATTGTCCTGGGTGATGATAAATGTCTCGTCGATGATGTATCCCATGACAAATGTGTGCAGTACCGGATGATGCGAAGACCAGTGTTTTCCGCCGCAGTACTGCCAGAACTGATCCGGAGCATCGTAGCCGAAAGTGCCGGGATACAGGGCAAGCCAGGCAGGCAGCCAGAAAAGAAGAAGCAAAAAGAAGGCGGTTATAAAAAACCGCCTCTTTGACATGCCTGCTATATACTGATCAATCTTCTTTATCATTTTCATTCTGTTACCAGAGACAGATCCGGGCTGAATGCAGTGCTTAAATCAACTGAGGATCTGAATACGATATTGGAGTCACCTTCAACCGCAAACTGAACAGCCGATATTTCAGAACAGTTGTCGCAGATCGAATTCACGATCGAGTAAATCGGGATCTGATCATCAACGGTGAGCTGACTGGACTGAAAAGTAGCATTTAAATTCACATAGCAGATTCCGTTGGCGCTTGTGACGCCGATGATCTGCAGATTGGCAGGTACCGTGGCATAATTGCCGCTGACCATCGGTCCGGCAATAATACGCTCTACAATTGCCCACTCCAGCGGTTTTCCGGCGCTGTAGTAGATCGAGCGTGATTCCTTATGGAGGGTATTGCCGTCGGCGGAAGCAAAGTAAAGATTGATGGAAGTGTGCTGAATCGCATTGACCATCCGGCCTGCGGCCTCAACGAAACTGTCTGCCGTCATGATGCCGAGCGGGAGTCCGTCTGCTGAGGTCGCGTCCTCTCCTTCCACGGTAAATGACACGCTGTTCAGACCTTCGATTTCGACCATGGAGCGGACAATGCCGGCACGTACAAGAACTTCGCGCGTCTTATCAATCTTCTTATAGGCATTCGAAAAGTCGATTGTCAGCGCATTGCCCTCGAGTACACAGGACAGGATCGTGACGTCCTCCGGGAGCAGCTTCTGGTAATCTGCATTTTCCGGAATAGATGCCATTCTTCCGAACAGTTCGGAAATCTGCTGCTGCGGAGTCTCATTCTCCGGTTCTTCATAGCTGACCAGATACAGGGCATCTGCATCCTGATTCAGATAATAAACCGTCTTATAGCCTTCTTTGTTTTCTGTCCCGCGGGATCCGCAGCCCGCAAGGACAGCAGCCGCCAGAAGAAGCGGCCCAAAAATCCTGAACTTCTTCATAGGCATCACTCCTGTTTCTTCAGCGGGATCCGAACCATGAAGCTGGTTCCCTCTCCCACTTTGCTGGAGACATTGATCACACCGCGGTGGAGAATGATCGCGCTTCTGGTGATGGACAGGCCCAGACCCGTGCCTTCAATCTCTGTCGAATGCGATTTATCACCGCGATAAAAACGTTCAAAAATATGGTCTATCTGCTCTTCCGGAATGCCGAGACCGCCGTCACTGACTGTCACATAGAAATACTTGCTGTCAGATTTCAGAACGGTTCGAACCCAGCCTTCCTCTACATTGTATTTGATTGCATTTTCCATCAGATTGGAAAATGCAAGTGAGATCTTCATCGCATCGACTTCTGCGACCACAGGTTTCTCTGTCTCCACGGAGATGGAGATACTTCTCTTCTCGGCAATCGGACGCAGACGTTTCTCGATCTGCTCAAGCATAACGCCGATGTCCTCTTCCGACCAGTTCATGCTGTCGGCACTGCGATCCATGCGCACCATCGACAGAAGGCTGGTAATGATACCGTTCTCGCGGTCAATTTCCTGCGTGATATCAGACATAAATTCCTGGTAGATTTCAACAGGAACATTATCCATACCGTTCAACGAATCAGCCAGCACCTTCATGGATGTCAACGGAGTCTTCAGCTCGTGAGAGACATTGGATACGAATTCCTGGCGGGAATTGTCGAGCGCACGGACACGGGCCAGCATATTGTTGAAAGCATCGATGATCTGTTCTGTCTCGGAATAATCCGGAACAGAGATTGCCTTGTCCTCAAAACCGTCTGTCACATCTTCGATGGCACGGGTTACCTCACGGAAAGGCTTCACCAGCAGATTGGCGAGGATGATGCCGAAAATCAGCACCAGAATACTGGTGGCTCCCATAATAAAGATGGCCTGATTCTCCAGATGTCTGACTGTCTGCATGATTTCATTGGTAGAAACAGAGGCAATCAGAACCGCACTGACTTCCGGACTTCCCTGCTCGGAAATCGGCATGACCACTTCAATATAGGAATTGCGGCTGTCATAATAGGTAGCTCCCTTTGCATCCCGGAAGCAGTCAATGACCTCACGGGAGACAGAGGTCCGACCTGTATCGAGACCGAAAGTGTCTTTTATGACATGGAAGCCGTCGTCTACGATCAGCAGACGTCCGTTGTAGACATTGCCGATCAGAGTCAGCTCCTGATCCAGTGTTCCGGCATTCGGATCATCCAGAAAGCCTTCTGAAAGAATCATATTGCAGAGCAGGTCGCACTGATTTCTGACGTTGCTTTCGCGAAGCGAAACGGCTCTGTCAGAATAGCTGTTTACAACCATCAGGGATGTGATACCTGTCGGAACAATTCCGATCAGGACCAGCATCAGCATGAAGCGAAAACGCAGACTTCGAAAAAAGTTCTGCTTTTTTTTCTTTTCTCCGGTCTGAATGGCACGTCACCTCCGTTTCCTCAGACAACGTAAACGGCGCATACTGCTGTATGCGCCTGCCGTGTCAGGCCTGGAAATAATATCCGACGCCCCACTTTGTATGTACGTATTTCGGCTCGCTCGGATTCTGCTCGATCTTTTCACGAAGCCGGCGGATATGGACATCAACCGTACGGACATCACCCGGATATTCGTATCGCCAGACAATGTTCAGAAGGTTTTCACGGCTGTAGACCTTATTCGGATTGAAAACCAGCAGCTCCAGAACGTCGAATTCCTTTGCTGTCAGATTGATTTCTCTGTCATTGACATACACTCTTCTGGCTTCACAGTCCATTCGCAGGCCGGCGACTTCAATCTGCTTCGGCTGCTCCTTCTCCTGCTCCGGTTTTGCGGCACGGCGGAGAATCGCCTTGATGCGGGCCTTGACCTCCAGAATATTGAACGGCTTGGTGACGTAGTCGTCAGCGCCGTATTCGAGGCCCATAATCTTATCCAGATCCTCTCCCTTTGCTGTCAGCATGATAATGGGAACATTGGAAAAGCCGCGGATCTGCTGGCAGACCTCCAGGCCGGAAAGCTTCGGCAGCATCAGATCCAGAAGGATCATGTCAAACTCGTTCTCCTTGGCAAGCTCCAGTGCCTCTTCACC
>JAUNAG010000113.1:7794-8394 GCA_030527685.1 Lachnospiraceae bacterium
TAGGCGCAGGTCACTTCGTAATCATCCTGCTCCAGACTGAAGCGGATTCCCTTGACAATCAGTTTCTCATCATCAACCACAAGAATTTTTTTCGGCATGTTTTATCTCCTTAAACGAATCACTGCAATCCGTTTTGTAATAAGCATATCCACAGAGCTCAGTCAGATACAGATCCGATCCCTGATTTTTTCAAAAAGAGCGGTTTTAATACCGCTGACATTCATAATCTCTTCAATGCTCTGAAAAGCGCCGTGCATGTCTCTGTATGCAATGATATCCGCGGCGCGCGAGGCACCGATCCCGCTCAGCTGCTGCAGTGTCCCTGCATCAGCCGTATTGATATTGATCTTTCCCGCAGCATCAGCTGTTCCGGCAGAAGAAGTCTGTCCGGCAATACGGACCGCCGTCTGTTCCCCTGTGTGCGGAACTGTAATCTGCTCCCCGTCTGTGAGAAGCGCAGCCTGATTGACTGCGGTCTCATCCGCATCCGGCAGCAGTCCTCCGGCGGCCTTTACCGCATCTGTGATTCTGGAACCGGCAGGCAGTATGTAGACGCCGCTTCTTCGAACCGCTCCGCAGATATAGACATAGAGTGTATTT
>JAUNAG010000013.1 GCA_030527685.1 Lachnospiraceae bacterium
AGACATTCCATACACTGATTGAAGGACAGAATATTTCTGATCAGATAGAAGGCAAGCGTAATAACCAGTGCCACCACAGAGCCGAAAACCAGTCCTGTTGATGCATTCGAATTCGCAAAGGCATCGATAAAACTCTTCCCCTCGAAGAAACCACCCGTATAAATCATACCGACAACGCAGCAGCCCACCAGTGAGATAATCGGCACCAGCATATCGATGACCTTGGCGGGCTTTCTGTTCAATGCCTGCTCCAAGTTTGCGTCACCTGCGCGGTCCTTCGTGGTGAACAGGTCATTTTTCTTAATCGCATTGTTCTCATGAACTGCCATGGAACCGAAATCCACACGGAAGACGACCAGGCAGACCATCATGAGAATGGTGAAGATCGCATAATAGTTATACGGAATAGTCTGAATAAACAGATGCATGCCGTTTTCCCCTTCAACGAAGCCGGACACGGCCGCTGCCCAGGAGGAAATCGGGGCGATAATACAGATCGGTGCTGCCGTGGCATCAATCAGATAAGCCAGCTTTGCGCGGCTGATCTTATGCTGATCTGTTACAGGCCGCATAACGGAACCGACTGTCAGACAGTTGAAATAATCATCAATAAAGATCAGGCAGCCCAGAAGAATCGTGGCAAGCTGGGCACCGATGCGGCTTTTAATATGCTTTCCCGCCCAGCTGCCGAACGCAACGGAGCCGCCTGCTCGATTCATCAGCTGCACCATCGCGCCGAGAATGACAAGGAAGCACAGGATACCTACATTCCAGGTATCCGACAGAACGGATATAACGCCGTCTACCAGGACATGATTCATAGTTGCCTCAAAGTGATAGCCTGTATACAGCAGGGCCCCTGTCACTATACCGAAGAACAGTGAGCTGTAGACTTCCTTCGTGATCAGCGCCAGTGCGATCGCTACAATCGGCGGCACAAGAGCCCAGAAGGACTGCTGCACCGTCTCCGGTGTTGTCAGAAACTTCGCGGCTATCAGAAAGATGATAACAATGGTCATGGCCGTAAGAGACGCGGCGCGGTTACTCTTTTCTTCCATAATAAACTCCCTCCGTATGCTCGATGCTTTATAGCTTTACCATGCTAATATTGTAAAGCATTATAGCACGATCCGTCTTTTTATACGGATACTTATATCTTCTTTTCTTATTTTTCGGCATCTTGCATAAATCACAGATACAAAAATGCCCTGGCACATTCCGACATCAAGCACACTTGCAAAGCGACATCTTCATAATTGTGCGAGTGTATATCCTCGCGGAGCGTTTTTGGTTTAACAGGAACGAAGCTTCCTATTTAAACCAAAAACAGACAGGCACGAGTTTGTCTTTCGTGCCTGTCTGTTCAGATCATTTATGATATTTCACATATTCTCTGCTTATTACTGTGATCTCGCATTGTCAGAGACCTGAATATCAAGATGCAGCACCTCTGCCATATACTTCATTGCGCATCCGCTGAATGAAAGATGCGGATAACCCGGCTGTGCCTTGACCCACTTGAAGAAGTCCTTCATTACCTCTTCCTTGTTCAGCAGCTCATCACGGAACATACCGTTAAACTGCAGACCCGGATCAAGGAGCTCAGATGCCTGTGCCTGATAGCGATTCAGAGCCTCAAAGGAGAAGTCATTCTTTGCTGCGCAGTCTGCGATGACACCTGCTGCGACCTGGCCGCCGATCATAGCGGACGGAATGCCGTATTCGAATGCGCACTCTGCTGCCGCAATGGCATCACCGATCAGGATGGCGCCCGGATAAACGCTCTGTGCCAGCTTTCTGGAACCCGGCAGTCTCCAGCCGCGGAACTTATCGATGAGGGTTGCATTTTTCAGACGTTCCTGTCCGAATTTCGTATTATTCTTCCAATATTCATAGAACTCCATGCTGGAAAGGCCTGTTGCGCGCAGTGCCTTCTCTGTGATGGTAAGTCCCAGAACAGCCTGCTTGCCTTCATAGTGAGGATTCAGCCAGGTTGTGCAAATCGGGCTCCAGGAATCAAGTCCCATCGGAACATAATACTCTTCAGCCTGATTCGGCTCCAGTCCCTCAACTCCGTCAACATAGGCACGGAAGCAGTACATCACCATGTCCGGATCATCATCGAATGCGCCGAGCTGGCGTGTAAGTTCACTGTGGGAACCGTTTGCAATGACAACAACATCTGCCTCAATATCCATCGGCTCATTGTGATACAGTCCGTGAACGCCCTTTACTACACCCTTCCGCATAATCAGGCTTGTCGCTTCATAGTTTTCCATAAAGTCAGCACCCTCGCGGATTGCCGCTCTGCGAATCTGATCATCTGTGAAACGACGCGGAGCAATCATGAACGGATCTACGTCCAGGACAATGTAATCCTCGTCACGGTCAATCAGTCTCATGGTCTGGATATTACATGCCTGCTGAGAATACATCTGCTCGAAGCAGCCCATATCCTTCAGGATCGGATATAAACTGGAAAGATAGACACCGCCGCAGATCTTATCACGGGGCCATGTCTCTTTATCAACAAATAAAACATCCACTCCCTGTCTTGCAAGGTAAAATGCCGCCGTACTTCCGCCCGGGCCTGCGCCGACAACAAGAGCGGTCCTTTTGATTTTTTCCATATCTTCTGCCTCCTCTTCTTTGTCCAGCTTCAATTTATTTCTTAACCATCGTGATGACATCACCGGCCGGGCAAAGCGTCTGGCAGACGCCGCAGCCGATACACTTGGATGCATCAACCGACTCGTAACCGCAGGCAAGGCATCTCAGTGCTTCCTGCTCAAACTATTTTTCTTTATAAGTAAACTCAACTTCATCGAAATTGCGGATGCGCTGATCTGCATCAGCCATCGGACGCTCATGACGCTGTGTCTTTCTGCGGTTGCACGGGAAGATCTTCTCATCCCTCGGTGCCATTCCGATCGAATGCTCTGTCACCGCTTTGCGTACTGTGCGCTGCTGAATAGCAGAATCCGCTGCGAATGCAGCCCTGCGTCCGCTTGCAAGTGCATCGATGACTGAGCACGGGCCGCCTGCAATATCTCCGGCATAGAATACAGTTTCCTGATCTGCCGGCGGATAAATGTTGTCTGCATACTGTCCGATTGCAACGATGCAGAACTGTGTCGGAATATGAACAACCTGGTTTTCATCAGTCTCAAAATGAATCTTTCCTGCCTCATCCTTTTCGAAGGATGTGACCTTCATGAAATCGATGCCTTCCAGAGTATTGACTCTGCCGGTATATGCCTTGGGGCTGTAGCCTTCCATAAAGACAACGCCTTCTTCAGCTGCTTCTTCCTTTTCCCACTTATGGGCCGGAACATATTCGCCTTCTTCGACGCATACGACAGTAACCTTGGAAGCGCCCATACGAAGAGCAGCTCTTGCTGTATCCATCGCAACCGAACCGCCGCCGATGACAACGCCTTCTTTACCTTCCACAACAAAGTTCTGGTGAGGCATACGCATTGTGGCCTGATCGTTGTTCATGAAATCCATGAACTGAATTGCAGTATAAACGGCATCGTAATTCCACTTCTTAACCCATGTAATTTCCTTGCCGTGAGGAGTTCCTGCTGCAACGATGACTGCGTCATATTCATCTTTCAGCTCTTCAATCTGCTTCTTGCCGAGGCGGGAAGCACAGCGGATCTTCAGACCTGCCTGCTGAAGCTTCTCGATATCCTTCTTTACGGCACTGCGATCAAGTCTGAATTCCGGAATTCCGCGAACCAGCATGCCACCCGGTTCCGTATTTCCTTCAAATACAGTGACATCATATCCCATCATGGACAGGAAATGTCCGGCGGAAAGGCCTGCCGGGCCTGCACCGATGACGGCAATCTTCTCATCATAGATATGCGGATAAGCCGGAAGCTTATAGTCAACATTCTCTCCGAGGAATCTCTTGATTCCGCGGATTGCCATCGGATCATCTACGAGAACACCGCGCTTACAGACCTGTTCACACGGATGATGGCAAATGTGTGAGCAGACGGAAGGAAGCGGATTCTTTTCCCAGATCAGCTTATAAGCTTCTTCTCTCTTACCGTTCCGTGCAAGACCGATATAGCCCTGCGGACTGATTCCGAGAGGACAGGCTGTTGTGCATGACTGCTTTGTGCAGAACGCATCAATATCGTCCAGACGCATAACCGGCTGTTCCGTACACTCCGGACATACGCGGCAGATCTGACGCTGCAGTTCAACAATTGCCTCCGTCGGGCAGTTCTCTCTGCAGGTTCCGCAGTTAACGCATTTCTTCGAGTTGATGTGGGCGACATAATCGCGCAGAGGCACAGCTGCTACGGGCTGTGTGTCCACATTGCCTTTGTTGCTATTCATGCTTTAACCTCCTTCATATGTACCCGCTTTCAGGCGGGGAGTGATTGAAATAAATACTGACTGCAGCATAGAAGACTGCATTCACATATCCCAAACGTATACGCTTACCCTATACTTGGATTCTATGCGCGTATATATTTATAGTCAAGAGATTTTGTGCGTTTTCATGATAATTATCATTTTTTATACCATTCCATCGTGTATATTGCATATATAATTCATGTAACAGAGTTTTTTGCATCATGATCAATCCGGAATAATTTGGGGCACAAAAAATGCACCTGCACACCAGACGGTATGCAGGCGCATTTCCCCGAAAATCACGATATTTACCTGTCCTGTGTCTTTTTCTCAGCTTTCCATCCAGCAAAGTTCTCTTTTGCAGTATCTGATAAAATCCTCCGCATCAAGCTGAGTAAGACTTCTGTTCGTTTCCGCACAGATCTTCTCAATTGTCCCGGATGACTCTCTTAGATAGCCGAGAATCGACCGGATATGGTTCTCACAGATCTGAATATAGTCAAGACCAAGCTCATTCCGTCTTATATACAGATGCATAGAACCTGCCATTGAGAAGGAAATGGCGGCCCGCACCTTCAGATAGCTGTATTTCCGGCTCCCCGAAAAGTCCCAGAGCCATGCAGTGATTGATTCGATCCAGATGTCCAGCAGCTCCGGAGAAGACACCGAAACTGTAATAAACTGCTCCAGAGTTTTGTCTGTAGACACGCCCGCAAAAAAGAGCGTATTGTAACAGCTGATCTTTTCAAACGGGTCCGCTGACAGCGTATGAAAATGCTCCATATAGGAATAGGAATTACGCAGAATATCACTGATCAGTTCTTTTATCAGATCGCTCTTCTTCCGGTAATAACTCTGCAAAAGGCTTTTACTGATATCTGCCTCTCCGGCAATCATACTCAGTGAAGTCGCTTCATATCCGAATTCAGCAAACAGATGATAAGCCGCATGCAGTATATCCGTTCTTTTCTGAAGGTTTTTTGCAGCCATATGCTGGTCCTTTCATCCTTTCTTTATTCGAGGCAGGACTTCTGTCATCAGGAAAATTCTCCTTTATTTTTAGAAACCGGATTTATCATAGCACAGATAACAGTCAAATCGAAAGTCAAAAAAACTCCCGGCGCATCCTTACGGATACAGCCGGGAGCTGCTGATTCGCTGTTTCGTTGTGCTCTATTCAGTCAAACCGCCTTAATCAGTGAGCAGCTGCGAAATCTCTCATGTACTCAACGAGAGCTTCTACGCCTTCCTTCGGCATAGCATTGTAGATCGATGCGCGCATACCGCCGACCAGTCTGTGGCCCTTCAGGTTGGAGAAGCCGCGTGCTGCCTGGCCTGCAACAAATTCCTTATCCAGTTCATCGCTCTCTGTTCTGAAGGTGACGTTCATCAGAGAACGGTCTGCCGGATTGACAGTTGTCTTGAAGAAGTCCTGAGAATCAAGATAATCATAGAGAATCTTTGCCTTCTCTTCGTTGCGCTTCTTCATGACCTCAAGGCCGCCCTGCTCCTTCAGATAATCTGTAACGAGCTTCACAACATAGATCGGGAAGCACGGCGGAGTATTGAGCATGGAGTTCTTCTCTGCCTCTGTCTTGAAGTTCCAGATCTTCGGTGTAATCGGCATAACATCGCCGAGAAGGTCTTCACGAATGATTGCAAGTGTGACACCTGCCGGTGCAAGGTTCTTCTGAACGCCTGCGTAGATGATGCCGTACTTTGATACGTCTACCGGCTCGGACATGATGCTGGATGACATATCAGCAACCAGCGGAACATTGCCTGTTTCCGGAATATAGCCGAACTTTGTACCGAAGATGGTATTGTTCCAGCAGCAGTGGACATAGTCTGCATCCGGGTTCAGTGTCAGCTCATCCTGTGTCGGAATATGATTGAAGTTATCTGCCTCTGAGGAACCTGCAAGTCTTGCATCCTTCAGATACTTCTTTGCTTCTTTATAAGCGCCGCCGGAGAAGTTGCCGCTGACAATATAGTCTGCAGAACCGGTCTTCACACCAAGGTTCATCGGAAGTGCTGCGAACATGCCGGTTGCGCCGCCGTGTAAGAAGAGCACCTTGTAATTGTCCGGAACATTCAGGACATCCTTCACGTTCTGTACAGCAGCATTGATGATGTTGTCATACACTTTGGAGCGATGACTCATCTCCAGAACAGACATTCCGGATCCCTCGCAGTTAAGCATTTCGTCTCTGATCTTCAGAAGCACCGGCTCCGGAAGAATAGACGGGCCTGCCGAAAAGTTATAAATTCTGCCTTCAATCATGATACTCTCCTCCTTATCATAATACATTTAAACAAAAGAACCAAAAATTATAGTAGATTGCCTAAATATTTGTCATTATCATAGCACTGCTATTGACAGAATGCAATCCTCTATCCTGTGAATATAACAAAAACTCCCGGATTATCAGTCTTCTTGCAGCAAATCGGCGTGATCCGGGAACATGCCGCACCATGCATCCGTAAGCGCATTCTTAAGCAGCTTACACTCCTCCTGCATCTGATAAAGCTCCGGAACATAGACTGCCACTGTGCGGAATTCACCCGCAATCTTCGCGACAAGTCTCTCATCCGACATCTTGCTGAAGCCCAGAATCAGTGAGCCGTACTGCTTATCCTCCTGGCAGAGTGCAATGTACAGCATACCCAGATGCTGCAGCTCCTGCGCCATCAGATTCCGCTCGCTCTGATTCTGCAGATCAAAGTAACCGATCTGATCCAGTACCTTTCTGAGTCGCTTCGGGTTCGGATTCTTTCTGAAGAAGCCGCCCCTGTTCTCATAGAGATAACGCATCTCGATCCAGAGTTTAATAAAGTTATCCAGCTTCTTCTTTCCGTCTGCCGCATCCGGATAGCGGACTGCGAACAGTTTTCTCCGGAAAATGTTGTCCTCTTCGGTCAGGTGCAGTCTGTCCGCCTCATCCAGCATAGCCAGACGCTTCTCCGGCTCGCGCTCTCTGTAATAGCAGTCCGGCCAGTTCAGCATCTTCTGCCGGATTTCATCCATCGGATCCGCCTTCGGCGGTGCTGTTTTGAATTCCATCTTTCGATCACTTCTCCTTGCCGGGGACGATTACTCGTCCTCTCCCACAACAGGCTCGGCCGGAATGAACCTCTTCTCTCCTGCCTGTGCCTTCTGCTTCGGCACCCATTCCCAGGCTTCCTTCATGAAGAGCTCCTGTGAATTGACCGGCTGTCTGCTGCGTCTGTTGACCTTCTCATAGGAGCCGTCCGGCTGCATGATGTGTGCCTTTACGTTGTCATCAAATTCTGTCATCAGGATTCTCTGAACTTCTGCCTTCAGATCCTCCTGCTCAACCGGGAACACGATCTCAACGCGCTTATCGAGATTTCTGGGCATCCAGTCTGCGGAACCCATGAACACCTCATCGTCTCCGTTATTGTGGAACCAGAAGATTCTGGAGTGCTCCAGGAAATTTCCCACAATCGAGCGCACACGAATATGCTCCGAAACGCCCGGGATTCCGGTCTTCAGGCAGCAGATTCCGCGCACAAGCAGATCAATTTCCACGCCTGCCGCAGATGCCTGATACAGTGCACTGATTACGGCAGGGTCGCAGAGTGAATTCATCTTGGCACGGATAAATGCCGGCTTTCCTGCAGCTGCATTTTCCGTCTCTCTTGCAATCATGTGCAGGAAGGACTTCTTCAGCCAGTACGGTGCCACCAGCAGCTTGTACCAGCGGTCCGGCTCAGAATAGCCTGAGAGCATGTTGAAGACAGCTGTTGCGTCCTGGCCGATTGCCTCATTGCAGGTAAACAGACCGAGGTCTGTATACAGCTTTGCAGTCGAATCATTATAGTTTCCGGTTCCCAGATGTACATAGCGGCGGATGCCGTCCTCTTCACGGCGTACCACCATTGTAATCTTGCTGTGCACCTTCAGTCCGAGCAGACCGTAGATGACGTGGCAGCCGGCTTTTTCAAGTGTCTTCGCCCAGGCGATGTTGTGCTCCTCGTCAAAGCGGGCCTTCAGCTCAACCAGTACGGTTACCTGTTTGCCGTTGTCTGCAGCCTGTGCCAGCGCATGAATAATCGGCGAATTGCCGCTGACTCTGTAAAGTGTCTGCTTGATAGCCAGAACCTGCGGATCCTTTGCCGCCTGTTTGACAAAGCTGACAACCGGATCGAAGCTCATATACGGATGATGGACGAGAATATCCCGCTTTCTGATGGAGTCAAAGACATTTTCATCCTCTGCAAACTCCTTAACCGGAGCCGGCGTATAGCGCGGTGTCTTATAGGCATCAAAGCCGTCGATTCCATAGAGCTTCATGCAGAAGGTCAGATCAAGCGGACCGCTGATGTAGTACAGATCATCGTCGCCGATTGCAAATTCCTTGCGCAGAATCTTCAGCAGGCGCTTATCGATGCCTTCGCCTACCTCCAGACGGATGACTTCGCCCCACTGGCGTTTCTTCAGCTGACGCTGAATCTCGATCAGAAGGTCCTCAGCCTCATCCTCGTCAATGGTGAGGTCTGCATTTCTCATAACACGATAAGGGCAGGTGCAGATGACATCGTAGTGCTGGAACAGAGAATCGATATACTTTCTGATAACCTCTTCCAGAAGAATCACGCATCTGACGCCGTCCTCGGCGTTCGGAAGCTCAATTACACGCGGCAGAACGGACGGAACCTGCACGGTTGCGAATTCGGCTGACTTCTTCTTTTTCTTTGACTTGCCGCCGTCGCCTTCTTCCTTGACCATAATCAGAGCGCCGATGTTCAGCGATTTGTTGCGGACAAGCGGGAACGGACGGGATGAATCCATGGCCATCGGTGTGAGAACCGGATAAATCTCGCGCTCGAAGTAGCGGTCCAGATAGCGGCTCTGCGTCTCACTCAGAGTCTCATAGTCTGCAATAAAGCGAAGTCCTGCCTTCTCCAGAGACGGCACGAGCATACGGTTGAAGGTGTTGTACTGCTCTTTCACAAAGCTGTGCACCTGCTCGTTCAGAGCCTGCAGCTGCATCTCGGGAGTCATGCCGGCAATGTCTGTTCCTGTATAGCCTGCATGCACCTGATCCTTCAGGGACGCGATACGGACCATGAAGAATTCATCCAGGTTTGACTGCGTGATCGACAGGAATTTCAGACGCTCAAAGAGCGGAACGATCTTCGAATCACGTGCTTCTCCGAGGCAGCGCTCGTCAAACTTCAGCCAGGACAGCTCGCGGTTATAGAAATACGCCGGATCTCTGAAATTCGGTGTTTCCTGTGCTGCTTCCTTTGCAGCATTTGCTTTCTGCTCCGCTGCCCTGCCCTGTGCCTTGCTGTTCACTTTTTCAGGAGTTTTATCGGATGCTTTTCCTGCCATAGTTTATACCCCTTTATTTCTGACTTTCAGAACCGGACGAAGATGATAGATTTCCTCGAAGAAATCAATATTTTCCCGGAAAATTCCCTGTTCCAGAAGATAACTGTCGTTGACGTCCACCGTAATCAGAAGCTCATGCTCCTTCTTTGTGACTGTCAGCCGGTCTACCTTCTGCAGGTAGCTCTGGTCCAGGCTGTTTGCAATACGCATGATAGCGGCGAGCTGGCTGACCAGCATATATTCGCTGACCGAGAGTTCCTCGTTGATTCCGGCTTCCTTATAGTAGCCGAGCTCCTGCGTATTGTAGCGGACGACATTGGCAATAATGCGGCGCTCTCTGACCGACAGACCGATGATTTCAGTTGACATAATAATATTATAAGAGCATTCCGCTACGTTGACCAGACTGATGTATTTGCCGCAGTCATGCAGATAGCAGGCTACTCTTAAAAGCAGTCTCGCTCTCGCATCAAGTCCTGCGGATTTCTTCAGCACCTCAAAGATCGCATCCGCTGCCTCCACCAGCTTTTCATTGTGCGGCTTGTAGCTTGCATAGCGTCTTGCGATGTTCTTGGCGGCCATCAGGATATCCTGTTCAAAATCATGAACCGGTCTGATGAACTTCTTCTTTTCCGCATAGTCGTAGGCGATGCCGTCCGTCAGCTGGATGCCCGGAAGCCAGATTGTCTGAATGTTCAGATCCTCAATCAGCTTGCGGTATACGGTTGCTGTCGGAATCAGCACGGAAGACATCTCTGCGGAGATGCCGAGCTCATCTGCCACATCACGCGGCGAGCTGTGTACGACATGCTTGTACCACTCCATGAATTCCGCCTTCGTCTCGGTCTTGTTCAGATCGTTGCGGTTCTGGAAGATCAGGTTGGTAAAGTAGTCACCGACCAGAATAATATTCTCGATGTTTCTGTTCTTCAGATACATTTTCCGCACATTGACAAGATCCTTATGGATCAGCTGCTCTACGAGCTCGTCGTAATGCACGGTATCATTCTGCAGGGAAGAAAGTCGTTCACGGACGCGCAGCGATCCAAGCAGAATATTCTGTGTCATGACCAGTACGTCGTTATCGAAGATGGAGATCTGTGTACTGCCGCCTCCGACGTCGATAATCGCCGTGCCTTTTTCGATGAATTTCTGGAATTCCTCGCCCTTTGAGGCAATCGACTTATAGCCTAAGAAACGCTGCTCCGAGTTTGACAGGACGTCAATCTCGATTCCCGCGGTACGCCGGATCATGTCCACGGCGAGATAGCGGTTGCGCGCCTCGCGAAAGGCCGACTTGGCGCAGGCACGGTAGTCACTGACACCGTACTCCTTCATAATGCGCTTATAATCTGTCAGAATCGCGGACAGCTGCTGCAGCTTTTCCATTGTAATATGCTGCTTCGCATACGTGTCCTTGCCAAGCTCCAGACTCTGGCGCACGCGCGTCAGCGAACGGAGTCCGTTCTTTTTCGTCAGCTCAAAGATCTCCATTGAGACATCGTAGGACGCAATATCGATTGCGGCAAATGTTGTGACAGCCATGACGATGACACCCCTCCCGGTGTTTTATGCCTCTTCGTCTGTGCGAAGTGCTTCCTGTTTGTTCCTGCTGATCGTGAAGATTGTGTCGTACAGCTTTGCAATGCCTTCAGCGTATTCCTGAGTAGATGCGCGCTCCTTTAATTCCGCGATCTTGCTTTCCTCACGCTTTGCATCGAAAACCGGCAGTCCTCTTGACGCCTTGTACGCACCGATTTTTCCGGCAACTTCCATGCGTCGCTCAAAGAGCTGCTGGAACTGCCTGTCAATTTCATCAATTTCTTTTCTGTAGATTTCCATTTCTGTCATGTCTTCCATTATGACACAAATGCTCTGGAAAAACTACAGATATTCCTGCTTGCGATGACTCCCCGAATAGGATAGAATAGTGACCGCGGCGGGGTATACGGTCGCGGGGAGTTTCCTTTGCGGAAACTTCACGAGGAAAGTCCGGGCTTCACAGGGCAGGATGCCGGATAACGTCCGGCAGGGGTAACCCTCGGGAAAGCGCAGCAGAAAACAACCGCCTCTTTTGAGGTAAGGGTGAAAAGGCAGTGTAAGAGACTACCGCCTCGCTGGTAACAGGGAGGGCATATGCAAGCCCCATCCGAAGCAAGACTGAATAGGAGCGCAGGCGGCCCGCTCATGCTCCAGGTAAGTTGCTTGAGCCGTTCGGCGACGGACGGCCTAGACAGATGACCGTACACGACAGAACCCGGCTTATCGCCCCACCGCATTTTAAATTCATTACACACCAGTACTTCTTATACGCATAAAAGACGGTCGACAGCCTTTGGACTGATCGGCTGTCTTTTTTACTTTCCGCTACTTTCCGATACTCATCGATGCAATAATGATGTATACTGTAAAGATGGGTGGATAGCTCAAAAATCAGGTTCACTTCTGAACCGTTATAAAGGTTAGGAGATACTCTCATGCTTGAAGAATTAAAAAAAGAAGTGTATGAAGCTAATATGCTGCTTCCGGAATACGGTCTTGTTACCTTTACATGGGGAAATGTCAGTGGTGTCGATCGCGAGAAGGGACTTTTCGCCATCAAACCGAGCGGCGTTGATTATGATAAGCTGACACCGGATGATATTGTTCTGGTCGACTTTGACGGCAACAAGGTGGAAGGTAAGATGAATCCGTCCTCCGACACTGCCACACATGCTTATCTTTATAAGATGTTCCCGACTCTCGGCGGCATTGTTCACACACATTCTCCGTATGCAACAAGCTGGGCTCAGGCCGGAAGAAGCATTCCGTGCTACGGCACAACTCATGCAGATTATTATTACGGCGAGGTTCCGTGCGTACGCTGCCTGACAGCAGAGGAAATCGAGGAAGCTTACGAGTTCAACACCGGCAAGCTGATTGTCGATGAGTTCATCGCACAGGGCAAGGACCCGGATGCCGTTTCCGCAGTTCTCTGCACAAACCACGGCCCGTTCACATGGGGCAAGAATCCGGTAGCTGCAGTTCACAGTGCAGTTGTTCTGGAAGAAGTTGCCAAGATGGCTTACAGAACCGAACTGATCAACCCGAAGGTACAGCCGGCTCCGCAGTGCCTCCAGGATAAGCACTACTTCCGCAAGCACGGTGCAAACGCTTATTACGGTCAGGGAAATTAATCTGAACAGGTCCCGAATAACGATTACGGGAGCAAAATGACACCGCAATCGATTTTCAAAATACACCAGGAGGAATATACAGTGAATACACAGGATCTTAAGAAAGTTGCCGTTGAGGTCCGGAAGGGCATCATCGAAGCCACACATTCCGCAAAGTCCGGTCATCCGGGCGGTTCCCTCTCTGCTGCAGATATCTTTACCTATCTGTATATGGAAGAACTGAACGTGGATCCGCAGGATCCGAAGAATCCGGACAGAGACCGCTTTGTTCTTTCCAAAGGCCACACTGCTCCGGGCTACTACTCTGCTATGGCGCAGAAGGGTTACTTCCCGGTTGAAGAGCTGAAGACTCTTCGTCATACCGGCGCACGCCTGCAGGGTCATCCGTCTATGAATTATCTTCCGGGCATCGATATGAGCAGCGGCTCTCTCGGTCAGGGCATCTCCGCAGCCTGCGGTATGGCTCTTGCTGCCAAGATGCAGAACAAAGACTACAGAGTCTATACTCTTCTCGGCGACGGCGAAATTCAGGAAGGCCAGGTCTGGGAAGCTTCCATGTTTGCTGCTGCAAAGAAGCTTGATAACCTCGTTGTGATCGTCGACAACAACAACCTGCAGATCGACGGCACCATCGAAGAAGTCAACAGCCCGTACCCGATCGACAAGAAGTTCGAAGCCTTCAATTTCCATGTCATCAACATCGACGGTCATGACTTCGATCAGATCCGCGCTGCTTTTAAGGAAGCACGTGAAACAAAGGGTGTTCCGACAGCCATCATCGCCAAGACAATCAAGGGCAAGGATGTCAGCTTCATGGAGAATCAGGCTTCCTGGCACGGTGCTGCTCCGAACGACGAACAGTACGCACAGGCGATCGCAGAACTTGAAAGGATTGGTGAAGCATTATGAGTGACGTAAAGAAGATTGCTACCAGACAGAGCTATGGTGAGGCTCTTCGTGATCTCGCCGAAGAATACCCGAACCTGGTCGTTCTGGATGCCGACCTTGCCGGCGCCACCAAGACCGGTATCTTCAAGAAGGCATATCCGGACCGCTTTGTTGACTGCGGTATCGCAGAAGGCAACATGATGACAATCGCTGCAGGTCTCGCTGCTTCCGGTATGATTCCGTTTGCAAGTACATTTGCCATGTTTGCTGCAGGCCGTGCATATGAACAGGTCCGCAACTCCATCGGCTATCCGCATCTGAATGTCAAGATCGGCGCTACACATGCCGGCATCACTGTCGGTGAGGACGGTGCAAGCCACCAGTGCCTTGAGGATCTCGCTCTGATGCGTGCGATCCCGGGTATGGTTGTTATGTGCCCGGCTGATGATATCGAAGCCAAGAAGGCTGTTAAGGCTGCTCTTGATTATGTCGGCCCGGTTTATATCCGCTTCGGTCGTGCAGCTGTTCCGGTTATCTCTGATCCGGACGCAGAATTTGAAATCGGCAAGGGAACTGTTGTCCGCGAAGGCAGTGATGTCACCATCGTTGCAAACGGCATTGAAGTTGCCTATGCTCTGGAGGCAGCTGAGCTGCTGAAGGCAGACGGCATTGACGCAGAGGTCATCAATATCTGCACCATCAAGCCGCTTGACGAGGATCTGATTATCGCTTCTGCAAAGAAGACCGGAAAGGTTGTCACCGCAGAAGAGCACAGCATCATCGGTGGTCTCGGCGGAGCAGTCGCAGAATGCCTCTCCGAGAAGCTTCCGACTCCGCTTTACCGCATCGGCGTCAGAGATCGCTTCGGCGAATCAGGCCCGGCCGGTGAACTCGTAAAGAAGTATGAGCTTGACGGCAACGGCATCTACAAGCAAGTGAAAGGATTTCTTAATAAATGAATATTTTAGCACCATCCATTCTTTCTGCTGATTTCGGACACCTTACAGATCAGATCAAAGAAACTGAAAAGGGGGGCGCCCTCTGGTCACACATTGATGTAATGGACGGTCATTTTGTTCCGCAGATTTCTTTTGGCATACCGGTCATCAAAAGCATTCGCCCGCAGCTTCCCGGTCTCTTCTTCGACGCCCATCTGATGGTGTTTGAACCGGAGACCATGATTGCTGACGTTGCCGATGCCGGTGCCGATCTGATTACCTTCCATCTGGAAGCAACCGAACATCCGGAAAAATGCATCGAGCTGATCCGGAACGCCGGCAAGAAGGTCGGAATCTCCATTAAGCCGAAGACTCCTGTCGAAACTGTATTGCCCTATCTGGATCAGGTGGATCTGCTTCTGATCATGACTGTTGAACCCGGTTTCGGAGGACAGAAATATATCGAAGCCTCCAATGACAGAATCCGGGAAGTCAGATCCTATATCGACCGGAACAGTCTTTCTGTACTGGTTGAAATCGACGGCGGTGTCACACTGGACAATGTTGAAGTTCCCCTTGAGGCAGGTGCCGAGGTCATCGTATCCGGCTCAGCTGTCTATAAGGGTGACATCTGCAGGAATACAGCGGATTTCAACGCTGTTCTTGCGAAGTATTCATAACTGACAGATAGCCCAAAAATCCCTGCGGCGTTAAGCCGCAGGGATTTTTTAGGTTTATTAACTGTTATGAAATTGGCCGCACCGCGAAGGGGCTTACCTGTAAAAGTCCGATTGCTCCGTGCTTCGCACTCCCGCAATCGCCACAGTACTTTTATTTCTTAAGTTTTCCGTCCCACTTCTCTTCGCAGTATCTGCAGCGATAGAGTTCCTTTTCCGGATCTGCAAGGACGAAGATCTGATCCAGGCCTGTCTCGATCGATGTGATGCAGCGCGGGTTCTTGCAGCTGATGACATTGACGACGGATTCCGGAAGCTTCAGTTCCTTCTTCTCGATGATCTTGCTGTCCTTGATGACATTGACCGTAATGTTGTGATCAATGAAACCAAGTACATCCAGGTCAAGATAATCAACCGGGCAGGCTACCTTGATGATATCCTTGCGGCCCATCTTGCTGGATGTGGCATTCTTGATGATTGCAACGGTGCAGTCAAGTTTGCCGAGCTTCAGATAACGATAGATGGTCATGGCATGTCCTGCTTCGATATGATCGAGGACGAAGCCTTCTTCAAGAGCGCCGATTGCAAGTGTGCTGCCTGCCTTAGACTCATTCATGTTTGCCATTTTATTCAACCTCCATTTCAAGAAGTGTAAGAATCAGAGCCATACGTGCGTATACACCGTACTGAACCTGACGGAAGTAGCATGCACGCGGATCATCATCCACATCAACAGAGATCTCATTTACACGCGGAAGCGGATGAAGAACGATCATGTCTTCCGGAGCAACGCTCATCTTTTCCTTGTCCAGGATATAGAAGTCCTTCATTCTGACATAGTCTGCCTCGTTGAAGAAACGCTCTTTCTGAACACGTGTCATGTAGAGTACGTCAAGGCCTGCCATTGTGGTCTCATCCAGCTTGACGACCTCTTCAAACGGAATATTCTTTGCGCGCATGCCTTCGCGAACGTAGCTCGGAACACGCAGCTCTTCCGGTGAAATCAGGACGAAGGAAACGCCCGGATATCTGGAAAGGGAAGAAATCAGAGAGTGAACAGTTCTGCCGAACTTCAGGTCGCCGCAGAGACCGATCTTCAGATTGTCCAGTCTGCCCTTGATGGAGCGAATGGTCATCATATCTGTCAGGGTCTGTGTCGGATGCTGGTGACCGCCGTCACCGCCGTTGATGACCGGAATACCGGACTTCAGAGATGCTACGAGCGGAGCACCTTCCTTCGGATGACGCATAGCACAGATGTCTGCATAGCAGGTAATCAGTCGAATTGTATCGGAAACGGACTCTCCCTTTGTTGCAGAGGAAGAATCTGCGCTGTGGAAGCCTAAAACTTTACCACCTAAGTTCATCATAGCAGCTTCGAAACTGAGACGAGTTCTCGTGCTGGGTTCATAGAACAAGGTGGCAAGTATCTTTCCATCACATACGTGACTATATTTCTCGGGGTTTTTCTCGATATCAGCTGCGAGATCAAGCAGCTTCTCTGTCTCTTCGACTGAGAAATCAAGCGGGCTCATCAGATGTCTAAGTGCCATGTTTCCTCCTTTATTATCCGCACTCGAAAGCAGCGCCCATGCGCTGCTTTCGAGTACGCAGTACTCGTTTGACTGCCTTGCCTATAGTAGTACATTCAGGCCCTGAAATCAAGCGTTCAGGCTCGTTTTCAGGAGTATGCTCAATCTCCGTTCTATTGCGGACGGATTTTTTGAGCGTATAGCAGACAGGCCTTATTTCCGGTTTTTACAGCCGGAAGCAGCCTCCTCCGATAAACTCCCTCACAATGGAATTCGTCGGAATTCCGTCTGTCGGAATCGCGATAAAATAATCCAGGAATTTCAGGAGTCTCTTAGCCTCATACCATGCCGGATCATCGCGTTCGACCTGGAACAGCAGCGGCTGCGCATATGTTTTCAGTGCTGCGATTTCATAAGGCAGAGCCGAATTAAAGAACACATCTGCGGACTCCTGATACGGGAAAATATTTTTCTCTTCTCCTGCTCTTACAGAGTCCCAGATTGCAAGCGTCTGAGATGCCGAATAGCCTCTAGTTCTCGCATCACGCACAATGCGGCGCAGCAGTCTTCCGTCTGTTGTCGGAATTCTGTTGTGCTCATCGATATTCAGCTGTGTCAGTGCACTGATATAGATCCTGAATTTGCTCTCATCCGGAAGGGAATAGCTCAGTCCCGCATTCAGACCGTGGATGCCCTCAATCACGAGAAGCTCTCCGTCGCCCGCCGAAAGTGTCTCTCCGTCATAGACACGCTTGCCTGTCAGGAAATCATATTTCGGAAGACGAATCGTCTTACCTGCGAGCACGTCCGTCATATCGCGGTTGAACTGCTCCACATCAACTGCTTCAAGTGCTTCAAAATCCAGCTTTCCGTCCGGTCCCGGAATCAGCTGATCACGATTGACGAAATAGTTATCCGTTCCGATATAGTGCGTAACCAGACCCTGTGCCTGCAGCTGCACACACAGTCTCTGGGAAAATGTTGTCTTGCCGGAAGATGACGGGCCTGCAATCATGACGAACTTCACATTCTTTCGTGAAGCAATCGTCGCAGCCATCTGCGCAATCGCGCCTTCCTGCAGAGCTTCTGCCACAAGAACAGTCTGACGCACATCGCCTGCGATCATCCGCGCATTGAAGTCACCGACCGTTCCGATATTCTGTTTCTCAGCCCAGGACTCACCCTGCAGCTGCGCCCGGAACAGCTTCTCAGACGGATCGAAAGCGGGGATGACACCCGGTTTCTTCTTTGCCGGCATCAGCAGTGCGATACCGTCCTGATATTTCTCCAGACGGAAGCAGGTAAGTGCAGAGGTATCATACAGCATATAGCCGTAGTAATAATCCTCATAGTCACCCAGTCTGTAGATATTGACTCTTGAAGCAATGCGGGTCCGGAAGAGCGCTACCTTATCCGGCATGCCCTTCTCTGTAAAGATCCGTCTTGCCTCATCTGTCGAAACGGAGCGTTTTTCAAAACGAATGCCTGCCTTCTGCATGCGCTGCATCTCCTCTGTAATCGATGCAAGCAGTTCATCCGTCACCTCTGTCTCTTTTTTATTAAATGTAAAATAATAGCCGCAGCCGATCGAGAAGTGAAGGACTGAGCGTCCCATCTCCTGTCCGAGCACCTTCTCGCAGGCAGCAAGATAAAGCATAGAGCAGCTTCGCCGATACGCATCATAGCCGATGCCGTCAGCGACCGTCTCGAAGGTTACTTTCGCTCCCTCCTTGATTTCATGGTAAAGCTCGCGCAGTCTTCCGTCTGCTACAGCAAGAGCAATCGGCACATCATACTCCGCAGCAGCATCTGCTGCCGCATCTGCATAGGACGCATGCTCCGGATACACTGCTTCTTTTTCATTCAGCATAAATCGGATCATAAGCTTACCTCTCTTTCAGGCCTTATTCTCGACATTTAATTATCAGATATTCAGTTTCGTTTCAATAAAAGAGGGGCTTTTCTTACCCCTGCAGCAGGTCCAGTGCTGTTTTCAGCAGAGTCTCCTCTGCTTCCAGCTCACCGTCCCTGATTCTGTTTCTCTCAGTTTCCTTCGAGATGGAGCCGCGAATCTTCTGCAGTTCCGCCAGACGACGTTCCAGCTGTTCCTTCAGTCCCGCATCCTTCTTTCGCAGAAGCACCGGTCCGAAATGCAGCTCTGCCTCTGTAAGCGTGCTGATCTTTCCGGTATTCATCGCCTTAATCATGACATAGGGCTTGCCATCCTCCCGCAGGAAGCACTCCTCCGTGATTCCGTAGCCGTTTGCCGCAAGCCAGGCACGTACCGCATCCTGATCTCTCTGCGGAGAAAGAACCAGCTCGGCAAAGCGGAAGCCCTTTTCAGATGCCTCCTCCAGAATCTGACGGATCAGGATGCCTCCCATTCCGCACAGAAGCACAGTCACCGGCCATTCTCCTGTATAATCGGCATACACATCCGGAATGCCGTTTGCAAGCACGGTCGTAATCCGGTCAGTCAGCCCTGCTTCCGCAATGGTCTCAGCTGCCTTCTTCAGCGGTCCCCGATTGACATCGGAGGCCACTGCACAGGGAGCTGTTCCGCGGCTGACAAGCTCGGCAGCTGCATATGCGTGATCACAGCCGACATCCAGAACTGCATGTCCCGGCGTCACAAGTCCAATCGCGCACTCCAGCCGTTTTGATAATACTCTCATGTTGTCCAGTTCCTTTGTATCAGTCCAGATAATCGCGCAGGATACGGCTCTTGGACGGCTGTCTCAGCTTTCTCAGTGCCTTTGCCTCGATCTGTCTGATACGCTCTCTGGTAACGTGGAATTCACGGCCGACCTCTTCAAGAGTTCTTGCACGTCCGTCATCCAGACCGAAACGAAGTCTGATAACCTGACGTTCTCTCTCTGTCAGAGTCTCCAGAACCTCATCCAGCTGCTCGCGGAGAAGCGTATAAGCCGCTGCCTCTGCCGGCACCTGTACATTTTCATCCTGAATGAAGTCTCCGAGGTGGCTGTCCTCCTCCTCACCGATCGGTGTTTCAAGGGATACCGGCTCCTGGGAAACCTTCTGAATCTCGCGAACCTTTTCAACCGGGATATTCATCTCGGCTGCAATTTCTTCCGGGGTAGGTTCACGGCCGAGCTCCTGCAGCAGCTGACGCTGGATGCGGATCAGTCTGTTGATTGTCTCAACCATATGAACCGGAATACGGATCGTTCTTGCCTGATCGGCGATCGCACGTGTGATAGCCTGACGGATCCACCATGTCGCATAAGTGGAGAACTTGAAGCCCTTATGATAATCGTACTTCTCGACAGCCTTAATCAGACCGAGATTTCCTTCCTGAATCAGGTCCAGGAACAGCATGCCGCGGCCGACATATCTCTTTGCGATCGAAACAACCAGTCGAAGGTTGGCCTCTGCAAGGCGCTGTCTTGCAATCTTTCCTGCCTCTCCGCCCTGTTCCATCTGCATGGAGAGCTGTACCTCTTCCTCTGCAGTCAGAAGCGGAACCTTGCCGATCTCTTTCAGATACATTCTGACCGGATCTTCCAGTGAGACACCCTCCGGAACAGAAAGATCGATATTCATCAGGTCAATCTCTGATTCACCTTCAGGAGCCTCGGAATCATCGTTCATCATCAGAACGTCATCATCATTCTGATTATCGCCGGTTTTCAGCACATCGATGCCGTTGTTCTCCAGAAAGTCCATGACCTTCTCGATATCGCCCTCTCCGAGCTCTACCTCTTTAAAATGCTCAGCGATCTCATCGTACGTAAGAGTACTCTTGTTCTTCTTTGCATTCTTCAGAAGGATCGAAAGCTTTTCCGAAAAAATTGCTGCATTTTTGTCCATATCTTTCTCTCTTTCTTTATAACTCCCGCCCGCAAAACGGGCATTTGTATATATATTAAGCTGCATATGATGCAGCTGAACATATCTGTTGTCGTGCCGGCATGTAATAATCAGCCGGACAGTCCTGCATCGTGTCGCCATGCAGTCATCAGCCGGACAGTTCACCGTCCTGCCAGGACAGGTGCAGTAAGCGGCCTCTGCCGAATTCCTCGATCTGCTTTTTCCGCTCCATATAGCGGGTCAGATCCGAAAGATCAGCCGAGTCACCGGCAAGGGAGGCCTCGTTTCCGGTCTTCAGCATGCGCTCAACCGTATCGGTAAAGGCACGGTCCAGTTCCTCTGCGGAATGCACTGCAATCCGCTCGTGGAAGATCTGTGCAGCTCTCGTCTGCTCCTCTCCGTCCGGGAACATGGCAATCAGTCCCGCCTCGCTGACTCTGTCTTCCGCAAGCTCCTCATAAAGAGCCTCTGCGATCTTTCTGCACTGCTCGTCCGTGAAGTCCTTCGGACCGATCAGATTTCTCGTCTGCAGATAAGCCTCCGGATAATTGGCAAGGTAGGTCAGCATCAGCTTCTGCGTCCGGAGAGACCGGTCTTCCTTTTTCGGAGCCGCGCTCTTTCCGGATTTCGGCGGCGTATAATGCTCTGCCGGTGTCCCGCGTGCTGCCGTCTTTCTGATCAGCGCACGCATGCCGTCACGCGGAATTCCGAATCTGGCACAGGTTGCCTCCAGATAGTTTTCGCGCTCCAGCTCATCCGGGAAACGCATCAGCCTTGCAGCCGCCTCTCTCTGGAATGCGGTCCACTCAGCCGGATCATCCCTCTTTACGCCTCTGGCCAGCTGTGTCAGTTCAAAGAGGAAGGCGTCGTCTGCTGCCGCCAGTCTCTTTTCAAACTCCTCAGCACCCTCATTGCGGATGAACTCATCCGGGTCCTTATAAGGAGTCAGGCTGACAATCTTGGCCCGCAGTCCCGCATCCCGCAGAAGCGGAAGTGCGCGGAGTGCCGCATTGATACCGGCTTCATCGCTGTCATAGATCAGACGAACCTCATTGGTAAATCGCCTCATCAGCGCACACTGCTCTTCCGTCAGCGCTGTTCCGAGTGACGCACAGGCATTGGTATAGCCTGCCTGATGCATCGTGATGACATCCATATAGCCCTCACAGAGAATCAGATAGCCCCGTCTGGATGCCCGCGCATAGTTCAGTGCGTAGAGATGTTTTCTTTTATTGAATAAAAATGATTCCGGCGAATTCAGGTATTTCGGCTTGCCGTCTCCCATAACGCGGCCGCCGAAGCCGATCACGCGGCCCCTCTCATCCTGAATCGGATACATGACACGGTTCCAGAACCGGTCACTCACACCTTTCTGCTCATCAAAATGAAACAGCCCGGACTCCTGCAGGCGCACATCCGCATATCCCTGTTCCTTCAGATAGCGGTAGAGCGAATTGCCGTAGCGGTCCGAATAGCCCAGACCGAAGCGTCTGATTGTTTCATCGCTCAAGCCTCTGCCCTTCAGGTAGGCCAGTCCCTGTGCACCGCCCTCCTGCTGCAGGCGATAATAGTAAAATGCAGCCGCCTTCTTATAGATTTCCAGCAGTGTCTGCCGCTTCTCCGAAGCCTGCCGCTGTTCGCGGGAAAGTTCCTGTTCCGGCAGTGTCACGCCGGCTCTGTCGGCCAGATATTTCAGTGACTCGACAAATGTGAACTGGTTGTACTGCATCAGAAAGGTGACAACATTGCCTCCTGCATGGCAGCCGAAACAGTAATACATCTGCTTACGGCCGTCCACGTGAAAGGAAGGTGTCTTTTCATTGTGAAACGGGCAGAGTCCCTTATAGTTGTCTCCCGTTCTCGAGAGCGAGACATGCTCCCCGATGATATCCACTATGTTGTTTCTTGCGAGCAGATCCTGAATCAGATCTTCTGAATATCGCATAGATTAACCCTGATTCCTCTTCATATATTCCTGTAAATGTTCCGCAGAACAGCCGTCACGCAGCAGCAAATGCCGCGCCGGTATGCCTGCCCGGATTAATAGACCGACCATGATTTCGGAATAAAGATTTCCGCATATTTCACCATGGAATACTGGTCCGTCATACCCGAAATATAGTCACAGACGATTCGCTCCTTCGGAGCACTTTCCTCCCGAACCATCCGCACATACTCCTCGCCCATCTTTTCCGGATGCGCAATGTAATATTCATACATCTGCTTGATCATCGAGATTGCCTTTGACTCCTCGCTCTTTGCAGCAGGATTGGAATACAGATGATCAAACATGAACTTGCGGAGCTCCTTCATGCCTTCCGCAATTTCTTCCGACATCATGACCTCCGCTTTTCCGCGTGAGGTACTGACAATATCGTGAATAAAAGTATTCAGACGCTCTCTTGTCGAATTACCGAGAAGCGTTCGCAGATGCTCCGGTATGTCTGTCTCCCGCAGAATTCTGGCGCGCTCCGCATCATCCATATCATGATGAATATAGGAGATTTTATCGCACAGACGAACCACCTGTCCCTCCAGTGTTGCCGGGTGGCGTGCCGTGCCGTGATTGAGAATTCCGTCCGTGACCTCATAGGTCAGGTTCAGTCCTCTGCCGTCCTTTTCCAGAATCTGGGCCGCACGGACACTCTGCTCATAATGGCGGAAGCCCAGCGGACAGATCTCATTCAGTGCACGCTCTCCCGCATGACCGAACGGCGTATGCCCCAGGTCATGACCGAGAGCAATCGCTTCTACCAGATCCTCGTTCAGGCGCAGACATCTTGCGATCGTGCCTGCGGTCTGACTGACCTCCAGCGTATGCATCAGTCTCGTCCGGTAGTGATCTCCCTGCGGTGCCAGAAAGACCTGTGTCTTATCCTTCAGGCGCCGGAAAGATTTGCTGTGAACAATGCGGTCTCTGTCTCTCATATAACAGGTACGGATATCGCAGGGCTCTTCTGCCCTCTCACGCCCCTTTGATTTCACAGAGAGCTGTGCATAAGGACTCAACGTCCTGATTTCATTCTGTTCAAGCTCCTCACGTATCTGCTGCATGACAATACCTCGTCTGTATTTGTCGATTCCATCTCTGATTTTATTATTCCGTATCGAATTTCATTTTCCTTTTTTATTAAATGTTTTTTTTACAAAACATCCATATCCACACACTTCTGTAAATATCATGCCGCAACCGGCTCGGTTCTCTGGACCAATCCCGAGTTCGGCGGTTCCGTCCCGAAGGGAAGCGTCTGCACCCTGCTGACAGTCTTTCAGAATGGTTTCTACATAGATAAACCTGAAAACAGCAGGCACGGCCCTTAACGGCCGTGCCTGCTGCATCTTTATTATTCTTTTAACTTTTCAGGAATTAATAAACGCCCTGAGCGATCATAGCTTCTGCAACCTTCTCGAAGCCGGCGATGTTTGCACCTGCAACATAGTTGCCGGTCATGCCGTATCTGTCAGCTGCCTCAGCGATTGTATCAGCGATACCTGTCATGATCATCTTCAGTCTTGTATCAACTTCTTCAGCAGACCAGGAAAGTCTCTCAGAGTTCTGAGTCATCTCCAGAGCAGATGTAGCTACGCCGCCTGCATTGGAAGCCTTGCCCGGTGTGAACAGAACGCCGTTCTCCTGCAGATACTTTGTAGCATCCAGAGTGGTCGGCATGTTAGCGCCTTCGAATACACCCTTGCAGCCGTTGGCAACAAGTGTCTTTGCATCCTCAAGCTCCAGCTCGTTCTGTGTAGCGCACGGGAAAGCATAGTCGCACTTTACTGTCCATACGCCCTTGCCTTCATGATACTCAGCATTCGGACGCTCAGCCTTGTACTCTGTCAGGCGTGCACGTCTGACTTCCTTGACCTCCTTCAGAAGCTCGACATCAATTCCGTCCGGATCATAGATCCAGCCTGTGGAATCAGAGCAGGTAACAACCTTTGCTCCAAGCTCCTGAGCCTTCTCGATTGCGTATGTAGCAACGTTGCCGGCACCGGAAACTGCGCAGACAGCGTCTTTCAGGCTCTGGCCGTTGAGCTTCAGGATCTCAACTGTGTGATACAGCAGACCGTAGCCTGTAGCCTGTGTACGGATCAGAGAACCGCCGAATGTCAGGCCCTTGCCTGTCAGGATGCCTTCGTATGTGTTTGTCAGTCTCTTGTACTGTCCGAAGAGATAACCGACCTCACGTCCGCCTACACCGATATCACCGGCCGGAACGTCTACGTCAGCACCGATATACTTGTAAAGCTCTGTCATAAAGGACTGGCAGAAGCGCATAACTTCGTTGTCAGACTTGCCGTGCGGGTCGAAGTCGGAACCGCCCTTGCCGCCGCCGATCGGAAGTGTTGTTAATGCGTTCTTAAATGTCTGCTCGAAGCCAAGGAACTTCAGGATGCCCTGGTATACAGACGGATGGAAGCGAAGACCTCCCTTGTACGGTCCGATTGCATTGTTGAACTGTACGCGGTAGCCTCTCTGTACATGAACCTCGCCCTTATCATCTGTCCACGGAACGCGGAATGTAATAATGCGGTCCGGCTCAACAAGTCTCTCAAGAAGAGCGACCTTTCTATATTCCTCCTCGTGTGCGTCAACAACGACACGAATAGACTCAAGAACCTCGGTTACTGCCTGAATGAATTCGGGTTCACCTGCATTTTTCTTCTTGACTGACTCAAGAACCTCATCAACATAAGACATAATATCAACCTCCGATCAAGATAAATCTCAATACGTTCTCCAAACGACTGTCATTTTATCATCAGTTTTTTAATGAAACAACGTCTCAGAGCAAACAAAACGCCCGAAATTGTTCTTTTTTCAGTACATCACCGTGATAAAGCGGAAAAATCCCGCAAAAACGCGGTTTTCGCACTTCCGGTTTCCGATGCAGTGAACGTATGCGCCCCGCACCTTTGTTTCGATGCAAAAACATTTCCAGTAAAATTGTATGGATAAAAATGCACCCGAATTCCACCATATACCGGAATCCGGATGCACTCAGTTGCTGCCTGCCGCTCAGCCGGCATGCTTTTTCTTATGATGTCCGTCTTTGATGTCTTCAAAAGCATGCCGGACAAAAGCTTTCGTCAGTCCTGAAAAATCAGCTGTGCAAAGTCATAAAGACAATGCTGCCAGACCTTCCATTCATGCTTTCCTTCATAAATTCTGCGCTCATGCGCGATGCCGTATTCTTCCAGCAGACTGTCATCTGCCAGGAAGGCATCCAGGAATCTGTCGCTGTCACCGATGCCTCTGAAGAAAACACGGATATTCTCCGGGAAGGTCTTCAGATTTTCAGGTGCGATATGCTCCTCATAGCCGGTCAGAATGTCTCTGACAAAGCCGCTGAAAACGCCCACATAATCGAACATGGACTGATTCTTCAGAGAGATCACAGACGTCTGCATGCTGCCCATGGACAGACCGGCAATGCCTCTGTGTGCCTTGTCTCCGCAGACTCTGTATTTCGATTCAATGTAGGGAATGACGTCCTTCAGAAGGAAGGACTCAAAACCTGCAGCTGCCTCAACAGCAAATTCCTCCCCGCGGTCATAGACCGGCATGCCGTTGCTCATGACTACAAGGAAGGGAACTGCCTTCTTCTCCTCGATCAGATTGTCCAGGATAAAATTCATCTTACCCTGCTGCACCCATGCGGTCTCATTCTCGCCGTGTCCGTGCTGCAGATATAATACCGGATACTTCTTTTCGCTGTTCTCCGGCTCGCGGTATTCCGCCGGAACATAGACATAGAGGCGTTCCATCCGGCCTGTCACCGCACTCTGCATATATTCCATGCAGACTGTGCCGTGTGTCTTTGAAGCCGCAATCATCACAGCGTCCTCTTCCGGAACCTCGATAAAGTTGATCGGGCGGTTGCCGCCGAAACCGATCGGCAGTGCCGGATACAGAACTTCGATCTCATCAGCCAGCACAAAGAGTGCAACAAAACCGGTTCCGACCGCACAGTCAGCAGTCCAGTAGTCTGCCTCTCTGTGCAGCTCAAATTCTTCTCCGTAGGTATTCAGGCGCACGCGGTTCGCCCCCGGAATATACAGCATAAAGCGCACCACGCCGTCACCGACAATCTCATAAGCCTGCGGATACACAACATTTTTTGCATAATGCATGATCGGACCGACTGTCATATCCTTCGGCATGATCTGCATCTCATGAAATGCAACCGCCGATCCGTAATGTACTTCATCTCTCATCTTCATCACCTTTAAGCTTCTCAGCTCAGATATGCATCGCTTTCCTTTGCACCGATTGCCCATCTGACTGCCGGCTCCAGATATTCGTTCCAGAACTTCCAGCTGTGAATACCGGCACTCTCGTAATAGATCAGATCAGCCTTCAGATTCAGCAGGAAATCGCGGAAATCTCTGCTGTTGTCGACAAGACTGTCTTCTGTGCCGCAGGCCATGAATAGTCTCGGAAGCGCCTCTCCTGCATTCAGCTTCTGCTGTACCAGATATTCCAGGTTGACATCCTTCTCCAGAATCTCATCCATGTCGCCGAAGATCTGTCTGTAATAATCGTAGTCACCAAGCATATTCTCAACGGTGCCTTCCTTCAGATAGGTCTCCTTCAGATTCTTGATAATCAGCGCGGAAGACAGACCGAATGCAGCACCGAAGCGCTCATTGTATTTAATGCCGAGGCGAAGAGCACCGTAGCCGCCCATAGACAGACCGCCGATGGTAACGTTCTCCTTCTCCTGCGGGAGGCGATAGGTCTTTGCGATGTACTGCGGAAGTTCCTTTGCGACAAATGTCTCGTAAGCGTTGCCGGTTCCCCTGCGGTCAATATAGAAGCTGTTTTCACCGGACGGCATCACAATGGCGACATTATAGAATCTGGAAACCTCCATTGCATTGCTTCCGATCACCCAGTCCGAAGCGCTTCCTGTATAGCCGTGGAGGAGATACAGTGTTTTTGTTTCCCTCTCATAATTCGGATTGCCGGCTGTGAACTCTTCCGTTGTATCATTGGGAAGATAGATAAAAAATGTCACGACTCTTTTCAGTGAATCAGAAAAAAATTCAACTCTTGATAAGGCCATCGCTTTTCCCTCTCTTATTGGTTTTTCGACCGGCTTTTCGCGCTGCTGTCAGCCGGAATGACATCCTTTCTTTCTCATGCTATACTGTTTATAACATAAAAAGCAGGAGGAGATCATGTCCCAGCTATATGAATCCATGAATGATGTCTTCACTTCACTGCCGGTCAAGATCTACAGACATCATATTCATGAAAAGTATTTTACGGTTCCGCTTCACTGGCATCGAAGCATTGAAGTCACCGTTACATTCTCCGGCTCTATTCTCTTCAATGTCAGCTCAAACAATTTCGACAGCAAGGAGTCCGACTGGATTATTGTCAACAGCGGTGAGCTGCACTCCTGCCGTTACATTAACGAAACAGACGATTTTGTCGGTGTCAGCATCATCATCTCTGTGCCGTTTCTGGAAAAATGGATCGGAAAGCACCTGTTTTACAATGCGCTTCCGGATCCGGCTGTCTCTGAACAGATCAGAACAATCGCACACAATGTCTACGATATGGACACCTCGAAGGAAAACACGCCTCTGCTCCTGATGAGCGAAGTGTATCACCTTCTTTATGTTCTGTCAGAGTACTGTGCCAAGTCCGATGTTCCGGAAAATACCTCGCAGAGCAAAAGCGACCTTCTGAAAACCTCAGAGGAATTTACGGAATATATCGAAACACATTACCGGGAAGCCATCTCCCTGAATACCATTGCAGAACATTTTAAATATTCCGCAAGCTATTTCTCGCGCCTTTTCAAGGAGCTCTACGGAGTCAATTTCCACTCCTACCTGAACTTTGTCCGCTGCAACCATGCTGCACAGCAGCTCAGCTCCGGAAGAATCAATCTCACAAAATGCGCCTATGAAAACGGCTTCCCGAATACCAAATCTTTTATCACAACATTTAAGACCATCTACGGCTGTACGCCCAAGGCTTACTGGAACGAGATGAATCCTTAACCCTTTACGCTGCCTGCGACAACACCTTCAATAATATACTTCTGTCCGATCAGATAGAACAGCAGAACAGGAATAATGCTGAGAAGAAGACCTGCCATCATCGGCGCATATTCTGCGGAATGGTTGGTCAGGAAGGTCTTGATCGCAAGTGCAAGTGTTCTCGTCTCCTGTTTCGTCAGGAACAGGCTTGTCATCAGATAATCATTCCACACACCCATCGCAACAAATACTGTTACTGTGATGATAATCGGCTTCAGCAGCGGAAGAATAATTCTGAAGAAGGTACCCGTGAAGCTGCAGCCGTCGATCTTCGCAGCCTCATCCAGTTCTACCGGAATTCCCTCAATAAATCCATTATACAGGAAAACAGCAAACGGAATATTAAGACCTGCCGCAATATAGATGACTACCGCCAGTGTGTTGGACAGTCCGAGACGGCCTCCGTAGATTTTTACCAGCGGAATCATGTAAACCTGGAACGGAGCAACCATGGATGCAAGGAAGGCGCCGAAGATGAATTTATTGATCTTCCACTTTCTTCTTGCGAAGAAGTAGCCCGTCATTGTGGAAACAAGTGTGTTGATGACTACGGTCATTACCGTGATCACAGCGGTATTCTTTAATGCTACCCAGAAATCCATTCTGCGGATTGCAACCGTAAAGTTCTCCAGAAACAGAGTCTTCGGAAGCGCAAACGGTGTCTTAATGAATTCCTTTGTCGGCTTCAGTGTGTTAATTACAAGAATAAAGAACGGCACCATGAAGATGATCAGCACCAACAGGGTCAGGATAAATACAAGATTCGTTGTTGTTGAACGCTTTTTCATCAGTCATTTGCTCCTTTACGCGTGAAATATACCTGCAGCAGAGAGATCGTGGCGACGATAACAAAAAGTACCATTGCCATTGCCTGTCCTTCACCGAAGTCCATGCTTGTGAATGCCTTCTGGTAAATCTTGTACGCAATCAGCTCTGTGCTCTTGAACGGTCCGCCCGCTGTCAGAGAGAGGTTCATATCGAAGGACATGAAGGTTCTTGTAATAGACAGGAAGACGCAGATCGCAATTGTATTTTTAATCAGAGGAAGCTTTACTCTCAGAACAGTCTGCAGAGAAGTTGCACCGTCTACCTTGGCTGCTTCTACAAGCTCAGAGGAGATATTGGAAAGGCCTGCGATATAGATGACCATCAGGTAGCCGCTCATCTGCCAGGAGCTGACAACGATCAGTGCAATCAGTGCTCTGGTCGGATTGGTCAGCCAGGAAGTCTTCATCCAGTCCACATTGATCAGCTTGCCGAATGCCGTAAATGCATAAGTGAAGATGAAGTTCCAGATATAACCGAGGATAATACCGCCGATGATATTCGGTGTGAAGAATCCCGTTCTGAAGAGTCCCTGTCCCTTAATGCCGCTTGTCAGTGCAAGTGCCAGAACAAAGCCGAGCAGGTTGCTTGCCGCAACAGTAAAGACTGCATAGATAACGGTCTTCTGAAATGCCGTGATGAATGTCGGATCCTTCAGCACGTTGACATAGTTCTGAAGACCGACACTGTGAATCTCAATTGCCAGACCGTTCCAGTCTGTAAATGTGATCCACACGCCGTAGATAAACGGGATAATCACGACCGTCAGCCAGATGAATGTCGCAGGTACTACAAATCCTGTGAACTGTAAAATGTTAGAGCGCTTTCTCCGATTCACGTAAATAGTCCTCCATGTGCAGACAGAAGATGCAATTGCTCGCATCTTCTGTCCCAAACACACATTATGCGTTTATTTTTTGTTATCTTTCTTCCTGGTTGCCCCAGTAAGCATCGATGTTGCCTGCCAGTGTCTCGCGATCGCAGTTTCCGGACAGGTACTCGCACATATATGCACCGCACTCATACCAGATGTCAGACGGGCAGAGGTTAGCTGTGCCGTAGAAGTCGAAAGTCTTGCCTGCAGCAACATAAGCGGAAGTAGATGCACCCAGCGGGCTCAGCTTGTCTGCTGCATCGAAATCGTTGTACGGAAGAGCCTGGCCTGTTACGACTGCAGTCTGCTCCTGTGCATAGCTGTCATTAACAATGTAGTCGATGAACTTCAGACCAGCTGCCTGCTGAGCCTCTGTATTCTGGCTCTTGTCAACGCAGTAGCCCTTAGCATAGGAAGTAGCGATGCACTGGTTGATTGTATCGTTCTCATCATCTGAATACGGAACCGGAAGCAGACCGAACTCTGCGCCTTCTTCTACAAGGCTTGCAAGGTATGTCCATGCCCAGTCACCCATGAACCATGTGCCGCAGTCGCCGTCTGCAAGAGACATTGCGTCGATGTTGACGTCGCCGACAAGCGGATCTTCCTTATTCAGGTTGTACTTAGCCATCATGTCAAAGGTGTCCATGTAGCCGTTGAAGACATCACTCTCGATTTCCTTGGTCTCACCCTTAATGATGCTGTTGACGTAAGCAACGCGTGCATCAACATCGCCGTTTGCTGCGCCGTATGTCTGGCAGAGGAAGTGAGCACCTAAGGACCAGTTTACGCCTGTGAAGCAGGTGCCTGCCTTGCCGATTGCTTCGATCTTCTGGAAGAGGTCCTCAAGATCGGATCTTGTCTTGATGGATGCCGGATCAAATTCGCCGCCGACTGCTTCATCGCAGACAGCCTTGTTGTACAGGATGCCGACGCCTGCAGCACTCATCGGGATGCCGTAAACATCGCCGCCGAAAGTAAATGTGCTCAGTGCGGACTCATTGACGTTGCTGACGAAGCCCTGATCTGTCAGAGAAAGCATACGCTCCTGGTTCTCATAGATGTTGATCGGGTCCATCAGAGATACTGTCGGGCCTGTCTCGCCTGCGTACAGAGCCATCCATGCCTGCAGCTGATCATCGCCTGCCGGAATGTACTCAACAGTGATGCCCGGGTTCTTCTCCTCAAAATCTCTGATCAGATCCTGGAAATAATCATCCTTGCCCGTCTCAGTTGTATAGAAAGAAATGGCAACTTCTTCTGCAGCATCTGCGCTGACTGCAACTGCTGCTGTGGATAATGATCCCATCATCATGGCACTGCAAAGAACAACACTTAAAGCTTTTTTTCTCATAATTGCTCCTTTTCCCATTTGTAAATGTTTTGATGTTGTTTCAGTAGCTTTCGGTTCCGTTCCGAACCATTTGATGTGTTTATTTTAGCCCTGCCATATGGCATTTTCTTTCCTTAATTTGTGGATTATCAGGCACTTTTTTTACATCCAAAATTGCAATAACAAGTTGCACACT
>JAUNAG010000203.1 GCA_030527685.1 Lachnospiraceae bacterium
AGGATAAGAGGGTATTTGTCGACATTGACGCCCTGGTTCGCCTTCATCTGCATAATACTCAGATTGACGGAGTACAGCGCATACTGTGTCAGAATACCTGCCAGGATTGCCGGAATACCGAGCTTGGTGTGGAGCAGACCGGTCACCACACCTGCCGTCATTCCGGCGATCAATGCCACCAGCAGAGCAGCCCAGGGATTCCAGCCTCCAAGAATCAGCATGACCGTAACGGCAGCACCGGTCGAAAAGGTACCGTCAACCGAAAGGTCAGCGATGTCCAACAAACGAAACGTAATATACACACCCAGTGCCATAATGCCCCAGACCAGGCCCTGTGCAATACCGGAAGGCAGTCTTCCGATCAGATCCGTGACTCGCAGCGCTGCAAGATATGATCCCATAATTTCCTCCTAATACTGGAAATGCCCGTTCCCGCCTCTGCGGGAAAAGCTGCTCAGCTTTGAATACGCAAAGATGAAGGTCCCACGGACCTTCATGTCAAATACCGTAACAGCCAAAACCCTTGCCGCAATGCGGCAGGGGTTTTGAGCATACCTTTTTTGTTTTATAAGATTTTGCCGTCCGGCAAACCTTTCTGATTCCGTTGCACTGCCTGACCGACAGAATGTCGTTTTCGGCAGCCCGACGATCATTCTTCGACGGCACCTGCCTCATATCCCTCGGGAACCGTGATTCCGAGTCTTTCGCAGATAGTCGGATTGTACTTCTTTACCGGGTTCTGATAGTACTCGATCGGCATTTCAGAGACATTCGACTCACCGGTCAGAATGCGAACCGCCATTTCACCGGTCGTACGGCCAAGCTCATAGTAGGAAATGGAAAGAGCAGCGATACCGCAGCCGTTCATGATACCTTCCTCACCACCGATGATCGGCATAGAGTAATTGGAAGCGACGTTGTTGATCGTCTCCGTGCAGGACGCAGCCGTGTTGTCGGTGGGGATGTACAGAGCATCGCTGTTGCTGCATGCCTGCTCCATTACAGAAGCGATATCGTTCGAATCGGAGAACGTGTAGACCGTTACGGTATCCCCGGCTTCTTCCAGGTACTTCTGCACTTCATCTGCCTGATATTTGGAGTTTGCCTCTGCAGAGCAGTAGACGATACCAATGTTCATTGCATCCGGAAGAAGCTCTGCAAACATGGCAGCCTGCTGATCCAGCGGAGGAAGATCGGAAGTTCCGGAAATATTTCCGCCTACAACACCGGAGAAATCCTCCAGACCAAGAGCCTGACCGTAATCGGTGATGGACGTTCCGAGAACCGGAATCTGATTGGTTGCTGCCTGTGCAGACTGCAGAGCAGGCGTTGCATTTGCAAGAATCAGATCACAGTTTTCCTGAACCAGAGAGGTCACGATCTGAGTCGCTGTACCGGTATCTCCTGCTGCATTCTGAGAATCGAACGTAACCTTGTCGCCCAGCTTCTCGGTCAGAACGTCCTGAAAGCCCTGCGTTGCGGCATCCAGCGCTTCGTGCTGAACCAGCTGACAGATGCCTACCAGATAGGTCTTCTCCTCCTCTGCAGCAGCCGTCGCATTGGTTGCTGTTCCTGCAATCACTC
>JAUNAG010000114.1 GCA_030527685.1 Lachnospiraceae bacterium
CTTCAAGTGCTCTCTCCGGCATGTGCTCCTGATTATAGTAAATCAGAGAGAGATTGCGAAGCACGGTTGAGAAGCTGTCATCCAGCTTCGCCGAGCGCTCCCAGCAGATCTTTGCCTTCCCGTACTGACGCTTGTCGTACCACAGATTTCCCAGATAATACGGTGCCTTTGCGGCATCCGGTGTCAGCTCTTCCGCTGTCTGCAGAACCTGAATATCCTCCAGGCGGTTTGCAAAGCAGGTATAGGAGCAGTCACGGTCTGCCTTCTGTGCAGCTTCTGCCGCTGCCTCTGTTTTGCCGAGCTCGAGCAGACAGTCAGCCAGATAGTAATCCACCATCGGCCATTCTTCCGGACACATTTTCAGAACATCAGCCGCATCGGCAAAGAAGCCGCTCTCGCGAAGATCGATTGCAAGCTGTACATAGCTCTGTGCGAAGCCGCGCATCAGTTCCTTAAGACGTTCGGACGCCTTCTGTGCCTCCTCGCCTTCGGAAAGCAGGATCAGCTCACGACCGGAAACATAGTCAAACGGATCCACATGCAGGTTCTCTTCTGTCCAGCGCTTTGCCTCAGCAAGACGGCCGAGTTTTCTTAAAAGAACTGCCTTTAAGCCTCTTGCCTTGATATTGTGCGCATTCTTGACCAGTCCCTTTTCAACCAGTTCAAGCGCTGCGGCATAATGTCCGTTTCGGGCCTCGATGCAGCCAAGATAATAGAAGCTCATCTCCTGCTGCTCGTTGCTCCAGGTTGCCTTGTAGAAGGCATCGAAGCTTTCCGCAAAACGCTTCTGATAAAACAGGCTCAGGCCAAGACAGTAATAAGCCTCAGAGTTATACGGATTCGGATTCTTCCATATCATGCGTTCCAGAGCCTTACGGAAGTATTTCTCGCTTTCCGCAAACAGACCTCTGCGGAGCAGCAGCATGCCGTAAGCCGTATTCAGGCGGATATCGCCCTCATCTCTTGCCAGACCCTCCAGATAATAGTCATCCGGAAGATAAGTCGCATGGCGGTACTGCTCCAGATGAAGACCTGTCAGATACAGCTCCTCGCAGGTCTGAATCTCCTTCGGATCCTTTGCAGCCTGTGCCGGCTCCGGCATCTTCGGAATTGTCTCTTCCGGCTGCGTGAAGGAAACAAGCTCTCTGCCCTCCGCATTCAGTACGCGCAGCGTCAGATCCTGCTTCTTCTCACAGAAAGCACGCAGCTTCTTCTCAAAAACAGCGACCGGTGAGATATCAGCCTTCTCATCCAGAATGACTTCACCCCTGTTTTCCAGCAGAATCCGCGCATCCTTCTCTGTTCCGGTTGTATACACCTTCACTTCGATCTCACGGCTGCCGTCAGAAGCCGGATCGGAAATCTCCAGGCCGACCATCGCGTCCACAGATGCATTTTTCACATAACCGACCTTCTTATACGGCATGAAATACTGCTTGAAGGTCTTCTCTTCAAACGGCTTCAGCCATGTAAAGTCCGGCTGGTTATCTGTATAAACACCGGTCATCAGCTCGATATACGGGCCGTCCTCATCCGTGAGGTTGCGGTCCCAGGCCTTACCGAAATCACCGCAGCCCCAGGTCCACTGCTTCTTGCCCGGGGAGATATGATGATCTGCCACATGGAGGATACCTGCCTCCACGCCGTAATCATAGCCGCCCACGAAATCGTAGTCTGATTTCTCAGCCATATAAGAAGTGGGAACCGGAATATTTTTATAGCGGGAAATGTCGACGCCCGCACTATAGTCGTGCTTATAATACACACCTGTGGCGATCGGGAACTTGGAAACATCGCGTTTTCCGTGGTCCATGACGGCGTGCACATCCGGCGGGAATACAGACTGTGTATTCTCGTTGACTGCCACTGCCGGATTCGCCCACCACAGGAAGGTCTGCGGCAGAGGTGTTCTGTTATAAAGCTGGCCTCTGATCTCAATATAGGCCTTGTCCGGATAAAGCGTAAAGCTGGCGATTCCCTTCGTGCCGTACATCTGATCGACATCATTGACAGAAACAGTCTTGCTTCCGTCTTCATGTTCGATGATGGTATGATCCACCGGGCGATATGTAGTCGGGCGGTGATGCTGCGGCCAGTTGAACTCGATGCCGCCGGAGATCCACGGTCCTGTCAGACCGACCAGAGCCGGCTTGATGACTCTGTTATAGTAGACAAAATCATAGCCGTTCGTCTTGTCATAGGCTCTCTGAATACGGCCGCCCAGCTCCGGGAGAATCATCACCTTCAGATACTGATTCTCCAGCCAGACTGCATTCCATTCCTTATCATGCTTCTCATCACCGATCTTCTCGATCACCGGATAGGGATATACCCGTCCGGAGCTTCCCTGATAGACACGTCTGTCAGAAAAAATCGGATGTTTTTCCGGAGCTCCGATCTCATAGGTTGGTATGACGACCTTTTCCTCCCAGACTCTTACCTGCTCCATACAGCCTCCTCCCGCAACGTTCTCAGCAGCTGCTTTTATTATTGTTTTTTGCCTTATTGAAGACATACGATCTTTACTGGTTTTTATTATTATAAATTGAATTTCCGCCTGTATTCCATACAGTTTCTTGCTTGTCTGTTTCAAAAAATTGCGATACGATAATAGCTATAAAATATCCATGAAAGGAGTCCCATGCGTTCTGTCGAAAAACTGATTTCTCCCGAATCCGATTACTATACCTACCACCCCAGCGCCATCGCTTCCAGAGTCTATCTCTACCCGATCAGTGTCGGAGATTTCTTCTATGAGCCCGGCTATTCCCTGAACCGCAGCCGCTTTGACAGCTATCTTCTGATGTACATCGCGCAGGGTTCCTGTCGTTTTACCGTCTCCGGTGAAGAACCGCGTACCGTTCCCGCCGGAAAATACATCCTGATGGACTGCTACCGCCCGCAGAGTTATTCCTTTGACGTGCCAACGGAAGCCTTATGGCTTCACTTCGACGGCTGCAATGCCAGAAATTATTTCGAGCAGATCACAGAGCTGCACGGCCAGGTCCTGACAGCCGGTGACCGCTTCTCACCCGCAGCCGGAATCCGGAGTATCCTGCAGACCTTCCGCGATTCACACACCCTGCACGAGGCTCCTGTTTCCAATACGATCACCGAGATGCTGCAGAGTCTTCTTGAGACAGATTCCGGCGAAGGAAACGGAGCAAACCGCACCTATGCGATCGAGAGAGCCCGCAGCTATATCAGCCGGCATTATGCAGACCCGGTCACGCTGGAAGAGCTTGCCGAGCGGGCGAATCTAAGTCCCTACCACTTCACCAGAGTCTTTGCGGCCGAAACCGGTTTTACCCCGCATCAGTATCTGCTTGCGGCCCGCCTCTCCGCTGCCAAATATTTTCTCTGCTCTCAGGAACTTCCCAGCATTAAGGAAATTGCTCTGCGCTGCGGTTTTCATTCGGAGAGCAGCTTCTGCACCACCTTTCGGAAGTGGGAAAACATGACCCCGTCACAGTACCGGGCCATGGCCTTCCATACAGATGCTCTTTAAATCTGAGAAGAGCCGGAACAGGACTCATATTTCCTGCTCCGGCTCATTTTTACGTTTTCACAAACCGACCGTTCATTCGGTCAATCTGTCTTTATTGTTTTGCATCTGCTTTATTCAGCTGCTGCACCCATTACTTCCTTGTAGGTTTCCGGAGTAACAACGATTGCATCGACTGCTGTTTCCATTGCCGGCTCTTCGCCGTTGATGATCTGCATCAGGACATCGACAGAACCGCGGCCTACGGAATCAGATGAGAAGTAAGCAGCTGCCTTCATGCATGTGCCCTCAGCACCCTTGTCATTCCACTCGTCCTTAGCCATGTAAGCACCAAGACCGACTACGCATGCGTCTGCATCCAGACCTGCTGTCTCAAGTGCGCGGCAGGCACCGATTGTACCTTCTTCGTTAGCGCCCGTTACAAGCCATGTCTTGATCTGCGGATTAGCTGTGAAAACTGCTGCGGAAGCTGTGTTGCCCTTATCTGTTGTGCCGTCATAGTCAGCATAGAAGATATTGTCTGTTGAGAAATCCGGGCAAAGCTCTGTGAATTTGGCGAATTCGCCTTCAGCACGCGGTACGCAGCTGGAAACGGTATCCATAGTCATGATCAGGAGGCCGACATCTTCCTTGCCGATCAGATCATTCTCTTTTGCATAGTCAGCAAGCCATGCGCCGTTAGCTTCACCGATGACATAAGCATTGATGCCTACCCACGGAGCAAGCTTGTTGCCGTCAGTATCCTGCAGTGCATCATCGGCTGCAACGATCGGGATACCTGCTTCTGTAACCTTGTCGATTGTTGCCTGTGAAAGTGTCTGATCCGGGATGCAGGTTACAATACCGGAAGCCTTGTTAGCGATGGCATTGTCGATATCCTTCAGATATTCTTCCGGGCTCATCTTAGCATCAACATAGATGAATTCGCCGCCAAGTTCTTCGACTGCTGCCTTAGCTGCTGCACCTTCATCGATAAACCAGGACTGATCGCCGGCCTTGTAGATGCCGTAAACTACCAGCTTCTCATCATCTGCCATGACTGCTGCGGCCGTTCCGAATAACATTGTTCCTGCTGTCACTGCTGCAAGAGCTGCCATAACCTGTTTCTTCATTACAAATCCTCCTTTGTTGTGCGGCACATCTGCCAATGTTACATGAGTTGTTTTTTCACTGCCTTTTATCGGAGCTTTTGCTCCCGCACGCCTTACCGGCGTGTCATGCACCTTTTCAAAAACTTTTTATCAAATGCTGTTATTTGATATTCTTCATGCTTGCTTCCAGGAGCTCTTTCTCTCTTCTCTGCTTACGGATAAAGTCGAATGTCAGAGCGAAGAGAAGAAGTGCGCCTCTTGCCACGTACTGCCAGAAGGTTGAAACATTTACCATAATCAGACCTGTGTTGAATGCCTGAATCAGGACAACACCGAGTACTGTACCTGTCATATCACCGACACCGCCTGCGAAGGAGACACCTCCGAGGATAACTGCCGTGATGGCATCGAACTCAAGGTTGACGTTGGCTGCCGGCTGACCGGAATTCATACGGGATGCGAATACGATACCGCCGAGAGATGTCAGCACACCGATCAGGATGAAGCAGATCGTGATAATGCGCTGCGGATTCAGACCGGCAAGTCTGGCTGCTTCCGCATTGCCGCCGATTGCATAGACGCTGCGGCCGAGCTTTGTCTTTGCAAGAATGAAACCGAAGACTACAAATGCTGCGATCATCATCCATACCGAAACGGGGATGGTTGCCACGCGGGCTTTTCCGATTGCCAGGAAAGCCTTGTTGCTGATCGAAATCGGCTTGCCGCCGCAGATAATATACGCAAAACCTCTGATAATATTCTGTGTAACCAGTGTTGCGATGAATGCTTCCAGCTTGATCTTATTGACCATGAATGCGTTGAACATTCCGACCAGCACGCCTGCACATAATACAAGAAGAATTGCCGGAACAACCGGAATATCCTTGGAGAGCAGCAGGGCTACCAGTGTGCCTGAGAATGCTGCCAGAGATCCCGGAGAAAGGTCGTTCTGCTTCGCGATAATCAGATAGGTATGACCGACTGCAACAAGTCCGACCAGAGATGCTGCCACAAGCAGATTGACGATATTGGTCCATGTTAAGAAGTTTTTATTTAAGACTGTAAACAGAATAAATACAAGAATAATTGCGACAAGCAGGATGATCTTATCCCCGCCGATCCGCAGCCTTCTCTCTTTTTTCATTTCTGTGTTCCCCATACTTTATTCCCCCATCATGCCGAGGCTCAACAGCTTCTCTTCTGTTGCATCCTCTCTGGATACCTCACCCGCAATCTTCAGCGCATTCATAACCAGGATCCGATCCGACAGACCCATGACCTCCGGGAGCTCCGATGAAATCAGAATCACACCCAGTCCCTGCTTTGCAAAATCACAGATCATCTGATAAAACTCGGACTTTGCTCCGACGTCGATACCCTTTGTCGGCTCATCCAGAATCAGAACTTTCGGATTCGTTGCCAGCCCTCTGGCTACAATGCATTTCTGCTGATTTCCTCCGGAAAGCTCTACGATCTTTTTGTCCGGAGACGGCGTCTTGATATTGAACTCGCGAATGCTTTCTTCCGCTTCTTTTTCTTCAGCGGATCTGCTCACGATGCCCATCTTATTCGCATGCTGGTCAAGAAGCGCGATATTGATATTGCCCGCCACACTGAGGTTTGCAAGAATGCCCTGCAGTTTCCGGTCTTCCGGAACGAGTACGATGCCGTTATCCATCGCTTCCTTGGGGCTTCGATTGACGATCTTTCTGCCTTCCAGGTATACCTCTCCGGTGCGCATTCTGTCTGCACCCATGACGGCACGCATCAGTTCTGTGCGTCCTGCTCCGACCAGTCCGGAAAAACCAAGGACTTCGCCCTTATGAAGCACGAAAGAGTTTTCCTTTACATAATCGGAAGAAACATTTTTCACTTCCAGAAGAACATCTCCGATATGATCGTTTCTCTTCAGATTTTTGAAGATATCGCCGAGATCACGACCGACCATCATCTTGATCATGTCCTGCTCGGGGCACTGCTGCGCATCAACCGTATCGATATAACGTCCATCCTTGAAGATCGCAACCTTATCGGCAATCTCACGGATTTCTTTCATACGATGTGATACATAGATGATGATCTTTCCCTGCTCCTTCAGCTTACGGATAATCGAGAACAGACTTTCGATCTCGCTGTCACTTAAGGAAGCGGTCGGCTCATCGAAGCAGACAACCTTCAGATTCTCACGGCTGTAGGCCTTCATGATCTCTACCATCTGCTGGTAGGCGATACTCAGATCCTTTACCTTATCCGTTGCCTTGATCGGAAGCTCGAAATCACGGATGATTTCTTCCGCCATCCGGTTTGCTTTTCTTGTATCGATCACACCAAAGCGGTTAGCCGGCATTCTTCCGAGGTAAATATTCTCGGCCACGCTGAGTTCCAGAAGGATCTGGCGCTCCTGATAAATGATGCTGATGCCTTCTTGGATCGCTTCGTGCGGTGACTGGAAATGACGCTCCACGCCGTCCAGAATATAATCTCCGCTTGTCGGCTGATAGTCTCCGTTCAGAACCTTCAGAAGTGTTGACTTTCCGGCACCGTTTTCACCGAGAAATGCCAGAACCTCCCCTCCGTAGGCTTTGAAGCAGATATCATCCAGCGCCTTCACGCCGGGGAAATATTTCGATATATGGCGAAATTCAAGTTCACTGGCCATCACGACTCCCCTTTCTGACTTAGTGATTTCATTGTATGCTCCGTCCACCCCTGTGACAATAAATTAAATTGCTATGGCGTTTAAAAAAATTGCGGTTTTATGGATATTGAATAAAATGCAACGCTATCTTCATGAAATTATATCATATTTTCCACTTAATCGACTGCAGATTGTTTGTTTTCATGTATTATATATACATAACCTGATAATTTCCCTGAGTTTTTAAACATTGTGGCACTTTGCACAAATTTATTAGATTGAAATTTGATCGAATTCGTTTTACTTTATTTCTATATTTTAAAATATTTGCGGCATTTCTTTGTTCTCTTTTCGCCGTTATACTGCCGCCTGCACAACATATATTTTTTAAAAAAATGCCCTGCCTCCGCAGGAAAAGGAGTGTCTATGTCAGTTAAAATCGGAAGCTGCAGTATCACACATAGCGGCTGCAGAACCACAGTCTGCGCCGCTGACGGTTTTGAAATCAGCTTCTCCTCCATCGGAGCAGGCATTCAGCGTGTCAGAGTGCCGGTATCCGGTACTTTGCGCGACACTGTCCTTTCTTTTAAAAATCCGGAATTATACACGCCGAACTCTCTTTACGCCGGAGCCACCCTTGCTCCGACAGCGGGAAGAATCACCGCAGGAAGCTTTTCCGTAAACGGAAAACCCCATCCTCTTGCCGCCAATGAAAACGGTACTGTCAATCTTCACGGAGGTCCGGAGAATGCTTCCTTTGCAGAATGGGAAGCCTCTGCTCCCGTCATGACCGATGACGGCAGAATCCGTCTTGCTTACTCGATTCAGCTCCCGGACGGACTCTGCGGTTTTCCCGGAAACAGGAATCTGACTGTCATCTACACCGTCGGTCCGGACCATACACTGCTCATTGAATACGAAGGCGTCTCTGACCGGGATACCTATCTG